>CAYNOE010000181.1:0-6137 GCA_964398745.1 uncultured Lachnobacterium sp. | reverse complement strand
TAAGAAATAAGGATATTATTTTAGCCGTAATTATTTCACTTTTTTCGTCTCCACTGATGCTGGAAATAATCAGTTTCACGGGATAATAAATCACCGTATAATATGAAACAGCAAAAAGAAAGACGGAACATCCACGCATAAAATCCGTCTGAAATATAGCAAACGTAACAATCAGTTCTACTCCGCCTAATATAATAGAAATCAGGCTTGTCTCATCCTGCCAGATATATATAATCATAGGTACTAACATAATTATTACAGACAAATATATCCGTTTTTTGTTATCGGTAAGTTTCATGCCGCATATACAATACATAAAAGAAAATATGCCTATGCTTCCGATAAATTCAGCAAATGCTTTTAGCATTAAATTCCCCCGTTTCATCAAATACATTACAATTATATCATAGAAACGGGGGATTTACTATTTCTTAATTAACGTTTTCCTGCTATTTTTTCCCAAATCCATGCCCAGATTCCATCTGCTGTATAATACATCGTCCTCACCTCCCTTCCATAATCCGCGAACTGTATTACTCTCCATACCATCACGCTTATTCCATTACCGCAGTTGTAAATGCAAGCTTCACCGGATTTTCCTCATCATCATATGAAAATCCCGTTCCATCTGCAAAATTCACATTAAAATTCCTGCAGTTTTCCGAAGTAAAATAATCCCTGATAACAAGCCTGTCATCCGAACCCTCAAATGCAATCGTCAGGTTATTCCAGTTCGTGCGGATGAACATCATTTCGGCTGCCTGAAAACCTTCACCAAAAGATATGGTATTTATCCCCTCCGAATCAATAATGGTATCTGTACCCCAGCCGGTATTAAAAATATAAGTATCGTCCCCGGCACCGCCGTAAAGGCAGTCGTCGCCTTCCCCTCCGTCAAGCTGGTCGTTTCCTTCCTTCCCGTAAAGCTGGTCGCTGTCCGCACCACCATAAAGCCGGTCCGCACCTTTGCCGCCGTTCAGGTTATCTTCACCTGTCTCGCCATAAATGGTAACACCTTTATCATCCATTGCTTCAATATATTCACTGTCATCTGTACCATAAATGGTTCTAAGCGGACTGTTCCCTGCAGTCGCATGAATTTTGTATCCTCCATCAAATACCAGATAAAAATTCCGATTTGCTTCGGCATTAAAAAATCCTTCAATTACAATTTTGTCATCCGTATCTCCAAACGTAAGTGTAATATTATTCCAGTTGGTGCGGTAAGCCTTTATCTGGTTTGCAGAATATCCGGAAATGCTAATGGTGTTTTCTCCGCTGTCATCTCCAATGGTATCTGTACCATATCCTTCTTTAAAGATATAGGTGTCATTACCTTCCCCGCCATAAAGAAAATCATTGTCTTCTCCACCGTCAAGGAGGTCATCGCCTTTCAGCCCCGTAATCCGGTCATTTCCTTTCCCGCCATAAAGAGAATCATTTCCATCACTTCCCACAAGCTGGTCATCACCGTCCTGACCGACTTTTGTTACACCGTCATCATAAACTGACGGCATATACTCACTGTCATCAGTTCCATAAATCTTTTTCAGAGGGCTGTTTTTTGCAACGGCATCTACCACTGTACCATCAGAAAACACAAGCTTATAACCCCTTGCATTTTCATTCACACAGTAATTTTTAAGCTTCAGCCTGTCCTCATGTCCATCGAACGTCACCAGTAAATCATTCCAGTTGGAACGGTATGATTTAATGCTTTCTGCGGTTAATTCATCACCGAATAATATGGTATTTTCCCCTTCATTGTCCTGTATGGATACTTCCCCGTATCCCTGCTGGAATACATAAGTGTCATCGCCACTGCCGCCTTCCACAAAATCTTTTCCTGCACCAGCGTCTATATAGTCATTCCCATTTCCGCCATTTATGTAGTCATCACCGGCGCCTCCAAAAACCACGTCGTCCCCGCCTGCAAAAAGAAGCTGGTCGTTTCCGTCATCGCCAAATACATATTCCTTATCATCTGTACCAATGATCCGGTCGTCCCCCTTTCCGCCTGCAAGGATTTCCTTCCCGTTATTTTCAAAATAATCCCCGTTTTCAGAACCGGAATAGTAACTACTGTTTTCACCTGAAAGATAATTCTCCAGCGGATTTTTCTCATCTCCTGACTGAATAACATACCTTTCCGGATTTTCCATATATCCGTGTATTACCAGGCGGTCTTTTGCATCCTTTATGGAGATTACTGCATCATCCCCGGCAGGACTGACTTCAAGGTTCTGGACAACAGCCTCTCCTGCAAGCCGGATAACGGATTCACCTTCGGAATCACTGATAATGTCCGTGCCATAATCCGCTCCCCAGACATAGATATCATTTCCCTCACCGCCGTAGAGGAAATCATCCCCCGTGCCGCCGTCCAGCATGTCATCCCCGTCACCGCCGAAAATGATGTCTTTTCCGCCGCCGGCAGAAATACTGTCGCTGCCGCCATTTCCGTAAATCACATCATTGCCGTCTTTTCCATACAGTGTGTCATTTCCGTCAAATCCATAAACAGCGGAATTGTCCAGTACCGCCTTTAAGGTATTATCCTCATCATTCCCGTAAATAAAGCGGAACGGGCTGTCCGGGTCAGCAGCATGCATCTTTACTTTCGTAAATTCAAGCATATAATTCTGATACTTTTCTCCCCTGCAGAAATCCTGGATTACAAGGGAGTCATTTGTTCCCTTTATATATACGGTCACATCATAGTCCCCCGTCCCGTTTACCAGTAAATCCTCTGGTTTCAGACCCTGAAAACGGATGGTATTTGTTCCGCTGCTGTCAGTAACTGTATCATGCCCGAATCCCTTTGCAAATATATAGGTATCATTCCCATCCCCGCCGGAAAGACGGTCATTCCCGCCGCCTCCGCTTAAAGTGTCATCTCCCCCTTTGCCGGATATGAACTCATTCGCATTAGTCCCCTGGTAATTATCATTACCGTCCGTTCCCACATAAGTGGTTCCCGAACCGGAAAGGCTGACAATATCCCGGCAGTGCTCTGACAGTTCTGAAAATTCCCCACTGAATTCCTTATAATATTTTGTGTTATGGATACTGTCATAAGCACGCAGATACATTCCAAGGTCATAAAGCAGGGCATCTGCATTTTCGCCGTTTTTCAGTTTTGACTGAATCAGGGTACTCAGTGTAAGGTAGTTTAGTTTTGTATCCCCCTTTTCATCCTGGTATTCAAATACAAACTTTAAATAAGTTCCAAACCCGGCATAAAGATTCAGGATATTGTAATAATCATCCTCTATACGGCTATATATATCCTTTAAAATCCGGGCTGCATTAACATTCGGATTCGTACCGCCGATACCTTCAAATTTCCGGCCCATGAATTTTTCAATTACTTTTAAGTCCCTCGCGTCAATGTTTCCGCCACGGCTGTTTTGTTTTAAATCTGATGCACCGGTCAGGTAATATAAAATCTCTTTTGTACAGAACCGTTTGTGTGCGATATCATCGGATTCTGCAAATTCGCAGCAAAGGGAGTAAAGTGTTCCGCTTTCATCCCGTTCTATCGCAGTTGCAAGATCCGGTACATCCCCAGCCGTCACAGTGTCTCCATGCGTTGTATCTGAGGAATTGACCGGGAACCAAAACTCACTGATTTTAGTTACCTTCTTATTTCCTGCCTTTTGAATAATTACCTTTGCGCTCTCTGCAATGCGGGCTCCCGTTTCTTCGTCAACCACATTGTTTTCCTCATGCTCCAGGCTGATGGATATGATTCCCAGTTTGTCCAGTGCCTGTAGCTCGTCTGCCTTTGATTTTCCATTATGGTCTGAATCAATCCATACCAAAAGACTGGTAAAGGCGGAATCCTCTGAATCAATGACTTTATCATGGTTTTCATCCAGTTCCCCGAGTGCTTCAAACCCAGATGTGGAAATTGAGCCATCCTGCAGCACCACCTGGTCTCCAAACAGTTCCCCTCCGTTATCAATTTTTCCATTTTCATTCCTATCCAGCGCAAGAAATCCATCCTCAGTGTCAATCCACGCTGTCCTTTCCGCAAATCCGTTGTTATCCAGGTCAAAGTATACCCCGTTTTTTACATTGTGCAGTTTGATTCCCTTTTCCCCCAGGTCGATAATCAGCGGATCACGCGGTGGCTGCGCTTCCCCTGCCTTTACATAATCATCATTCCCTTCCTGAATGAGCCGAATAATATCTTCTACTGCTTTTTCATCATTATCAGAAAGCGCCTGCATAATCTGCTCCATTGCCCCCTCCGGTCCAAACAGCTCCATCAGCAGCATAAAGTCATCCACTGCTGCATTTACCTCTGCTGCCTCCACCTTTTCCGGATAGGCGATGTATAACGTTAATACTGCAAGAATTTTCGGTCCCTCCGATATAAATGTTGCTGATACTGAATTTGCATCCCCTTTTTCTATAAGTTTTTTATGAAAAGCCACTAATCCTGCCACGATTCCTGCAATGATTCCTGCCTGTCCCGGGGTAATCACTACGGTTACGGGCTCTGGATTTCCTATCACATCCACGACAGCCTCATCCTTTCCCGGAAGGGTAACCGGGGCGGTCTCGTGCTCCTCCTGCTCCTGTTTCTGGCGTTTTTTTGAGGAACGTTCGAACTCATAGATAATCAGTCCGTCGTCTTTCACAGAATAATTAATTGTATAGGTAATATCCTCATAGTAATTTCCACGGTCTAATGTAAATGAATGTGTAATGGTTCCGCCCTTAATCTGGTCACTCCCAGTTTTAAAGTTTTTATCAGAATCCACATAGCCTTTCAGCTGGGCTTCCGCCAGTTTCTTCTTATCCTCATTCGTCCAGTAGGATTTTGGCTTAACTTCCCACAAATATGTTTTTTCATCAATTTCCATACCAATATCCGCCCTGCCCCGCTTTCCTGTCGGATTTCCGTTTTCATCCTTATATATGATTGGAATTTCCCTTCTCACACCCTTTTTTGGTACTTACCAACTATGTCCTCCTGCACTTTATTATGGAAAAAATTCCAAGCCAGATGATCCACATCGTGTGCAACATACCAGTGTTGTTTTAATACTGGCGAAGATTTTGCATCTTCCTGTGCTTCTACTGACGCTTCCGCCTGACTTTCCGCAGCGGCAGCTATATCTGACAAAACCTCCCCTGCTTTCCCGCTGCTGCTTGTTTCTGCCTGCACCTGCGACACCGGTACAGACGTCACGCTTAATGTGATTACCAGAATCATGGCAATCAACTGTTTCCATCTCTGTTTCATCTTCATGGTTCTTCCTCCTTCATCACTTTAAAATTCCAGACCGTACCCCCTTAAAATTTCCTGATTTGCTACTTTTCGTCTTTCCATTTCCTCTACCACCTTCTGATGGTATCTTTCATCCTCCGTGTACTTTCGGAATATGGCGACCTGCTCTTTCATATACTGTGTCTCTTCTTCCTTATATCTGCTCTCTATTCTCTCCACTGCTTTTCTCTTACGCTCCTCAAATTCCTCCAGAGTATATAGTTTGTAATTCAGCATCCCCTCATCACTATCATATTCTCCCCCAAGATCATAATCACGGACACTGGCTGCATTTGAACCCAGTATTTCCCTGCAGTCCTCCAGTGTTTTCATCTGATCCATCCGCGGCAGGGCATTTTGTATGACAGCCTCTGCAGACCGCTCCAGTTCCTCCATCATGTCCACATCATTTCCACCGACCTGATATGGGAGTCCCGGTTTCAGCGTACTGTCATCCCGGTACTGAAATGTCAATTTTCCTGACGCATCCCAGACGTAATTCTTCATCCAGTTCTCATACCGTGGATTTCCCTCCAGATTTATTTTTGGACGGTAGACCGTCGCTATGCCCCACACTACATTAAAGTCTTTGTACGGCCTGACCGATGTACCGGTGTCCGCATACGAAACCGCCTGAAGAATTTCATCCCCTACCATCCGTATAATATACGGCCTCCTTCCCTTGATTTTTTTGAACCCATAGGGCGCCAGTTTCTCTGCATAAAGTTGCTTAAATGCTGTGTTAAAAGTCATTTCTGTTCTCCTTCATCACTTTAAAATTTCAGTCCGTAACCCCGTAAAATTTCCTGGTTAGCCGCCTTTCGTCTCTCCATTTCCTCCAGCACCTTCTGGTGGT
>CAYNOE010000180.1:0-6216 GCA_964398745.1 uncultured Lachnobacterium sp. | reverse complement strand
TAACTACTTCCGGCGTCAATATTACCGAACTGGACATCATAAAAGAATAAGTAAGAGTTGTTTGGTAAATCAATCAGGAGGTGTAAATATGAGTTATCCGGGAACAGCTGCAGCCTCTGCAGAACCGTAAATCCGGTTCTGCATTTTTGTAACTCAAACCGCAAACTGCGCCATGTACAGCTGATAATAAACCCCTTTCTTTTTCAGTAATTCAGCAGCGTTTCCTTCTTCAATAATTCTTCCGTCATCTACGACAAAGATACGGTCGGCATTTTTAATCGTGGAAAGCCGGTGCGCAATCACAAAAGAAGTTCTGCCTTTTAAAAGGCTTTCAATACCGGACTGCACAAGCAGTTCGGTTTTTGTGTCAATGCTCGAAGTTGCCTCGTCAAGAATCAGGATTTTTGGCAGGCAGACCATGGTTCTTGCAAAAGCAAGAAGCTGTTTCTGGCCAATGGACAGACCACCTCCGCGTTCTGACAGTACAGTATCATAACCGTTTTCCAGATTCATAATAAAATCATGGGCATTTACGGCTTTTGCGGCAGCAATAATTTCTTCGTCCGTGGCATCTAATTTTCCATAGCGAATGTTGTCTTTAATGGTGCCGGAAAAAAGAAAATTATCCTGTGTCATAATACCCATCTGCCTGCGCAGGCTCTCAATGGAAACCTTTTTTACATCATATCCGTCAATGCTTACCGTGCCGTCCTGCACATCATAAAAGCGGCTGATCAGATTGACGATAGTAGATTTTCCGGCTCCGGTCGGTCCGACCAGTGCAATGGTTTCGCCCGGTTTAATCTGGAAGCTGACGTCGTTTAACACCTTTGTATTTTCATCATAAGAAAAAGATACGTGGTCAAACGTTACCTGCCCTTTGATTTCCGGGATTTCCGTTACATCTTCCGCGTCCCTGATACCGGCTTCGGTATCCAGAATTTCAAAGATACGTTCCGCACCGGCAATGTTTGTAATAATCTGGTTATAAAAATTGCTCAGATTGCGGATCGGCTGCCAGAACATACCGATATACGTTCCGAAAGCAATAAAAGTTCCAAGGGATACTTTATCCGTCCCCAGAATCACAATTCCGGTAAAATAAAGGCAGATACAGCCAATGCCCCAGCTGAAATCAATAATGGAACCGAAAGCATCACTTAAACGTACCGCGCTGATAAAAGATTTCCTGTGTTCCTCCAGCAGTTCGTCAAAGGTATTTTCCGTTTCTTCTTCGGCAGTAAAACTCTGGATAATCCGCATACCCGACATATCTTCATGGATAAAGGCGTTTAGGTTAGACGCTTTTTTGCGGAACGTCTGCCATCTTGGATGCGCTTTAATCTCAATGATAAATATACCGAATGCCATAAACGGAATGCTTAAAAGGGATGCGGCGGCCAGTGCCGGATTTTTAATAAACATAATGACAGTGACGGCGATTACCGTCAGAAAATCCGGAATCAGCGTGGTCACGCAGTTGCTTAAAACATCCTTTAAAGAATTAATGTCCCCAATAATACGGGAGAGGATTTTTCCGGTAGGACGGCTGTCAAAAAAGTGGAAATCCAGAGTCTGGATATGCGTGTAAAGCTCCTGCCGGATGGTTACTAAAATATTGTTGCAGACCTTTGCCATAACATACATACGGATTTTTACGGCAAGAATTACTAACAGGTTAAGAGCGAGGGCAATACCGATTAACTTAAAGAGCCCTGCATAATCTGCATTTGTAATATGGTTATCAATCGCGGCTTCCATAATCAGCGGATTGACAAGGCTGATAACAAGACAAAACAGCATAACGGATAAAACGCCCGTGATTTCTTTTTTATAGGCAAGCAGGTAACGGAATAAGCGAAGGAGGGTTTCCCGTTTGCTTTTTTCCACATGCTGTTCGTCGGTTTTATAGGAATTGACAGGCATAAATTCAGCTTCCTTTCTTTAAATGCTTCATGGCAGTGATGCGTTTAAATCACCGTACTGGGACAGATAAGTTTCGTAATAAAGTCCCTTTTTGGCAAGCAGTTCTTCATGAACGCCGCGCTCGGTAATCCTGCCGTTATCCATCACAATAATTTCATCTGCGTTTTTTACTGAACTGATTCGGTGTGCAATAATTATTTTTGTCGTGTTTTTCAGCTCATTTAATGTCTGTTGGATTAAATGTTCCGTTTCCATATCCAGTGCAGAAGTAGAGTCATCCAGAACAAGGACGGGGTTCTTTTTTGCAAGGGCGCGCGCAATACTGATGCGCTGTTTCTGCCCGCCGGAAAGCCCGACGCCCCGTTCCCCGATTACGGTATCATACTGTTTTTCCATGCGTTCAATGAATTCGCTCGCCTGCGCGTCCTGCGCAGCTTTGCGGATTCTCAGATAATCCACCTCGCTTTGTTTTCCGAGCCTGACATTTTCCGCAATCGTGTCCGAGAACAGAAAAACATCCTGCATGACAAGCGAAATATTGCTGCGGATCTGTGATAACGACAGATCTTTAATATCAATATCATCCAGAAAAACAGTTCCGTCTGTCGCATCATAAAGCCGCTGCATTAAATGGATGATAGAAGTTTTTCCGGCGCCTGTTGCACCCATGATTCCAAGTGTTTTTCCAGGCTCGATACAAAAGCTGACATCGCTCAGGATTTCATAATTGTCCGCCTTGTGAAAACCGACATGGGAGAATTCGATTTTCCCTTTTACCCGGTCTAAAATAACCGAATTTTCCTTTTCCGCAATGCCCGGTTTTTCCGCATAAATTTTTTTCAGCTTTTTACTGGAAGCGACAGCAGAGGAAAGGCTGTTTGTCAGCCATCCGAGCATTTCCATCGGCCAGACGATATTGGAGGAATATTCCACGAAAGCGCTTAATTCCCCAAGTGTCATCTGGCTTTGGATGGTCATATAGCCGCCAAGCATCAGTGTAATTAACGGAAGTATTTTTGTAATAACCGAAAAAAGCGGATTATACTTTACAAATACCTTTGACTGCTTCATGTTCAGGTCATAAAATTTCTTGTTATGGTTTAAAAATTTGTCAATTTCGTATTTTTCCCTTGCGAATGCTTTTACGGTACGGACGCCGGCAAGGTTTTCTTCGGCAACGGTATTGAGTACGGCGTTTTCCTCACTGATTTCCCCGTATACGATTCCAAGTTTCTGCTCCATAATAACGGCAATCAGGCCGCAGATTAGCATGGCGGCAGTGGGAATCAGCGCAAGCTTCCAGTTCAGGCGGTACATAAAAAACAATACGATAACGGTATGTACAATCACTTCAATAATCAGCATTCCGACATAGCCGGCCGCGTCCCAGATACGGTCGATATCATCCTTAATGCGCGCCATCAGTTCGCCTGTATTGGTGCGGTCAAAAAAGTCCGCGCTTAAAGTCTGTACATGACAAAACAGGTCCCTTCGCATTTTGCTGCTGATGGAAGATGCGGCATAGTCAAACAAAAATTCTTTTGTGTACTGGAAAATGCATCTTCCGGTTCCGATTCCCAGGATTCCGAGCAGCAGGAATTTTAATTTTTCTGTCTGCCCGCCCACGATGACATCATCCACAATCCGCCTGGTAAGCTGTGGGGAATAGAGGTCAAGCCCTACTGCAATCAGCAAAGACAGTACGGCAAAAAAGTAAATAAAGCTGTGTTCCATAATATAGCGGGATATTTTTTTCATGTCCGGATACTCCTTCTCTTTAAATTTTGGGTACAAAAACAGCCGTGGTAAAAATACCACGGCTGCAGGAAAAAAATGAGAAAACCAGCAGGTCCGGTTAGTCTGTATTGTTATCATAAAAAAGCGCGGAGGTAATTTTACGGATGAAACTGTTTTCGGTTGTAAGCGGTCTGTTATAAAAATGTTTTACAAAACTAGTCATGAGAAATACCTCCTTTTCAACTGAATATTAAAACGATACAGTTACAATACATTGTATTTGGAGTTTTGTCAATATAAATTTTGGGAAAAAGACGGAAAAATTTTCTTGCATGTCATTTTGTCTTATTTTATAATAGGGCAAATAATAAACCGAATGAAAAGAGGAGGCAAAAAACATGGGAATGTACAAAAAAATTTTTGCAGACCAGTGCGGCTATCTTCCGGCACTGGAAAAGAAGGTGACCTTTGTGTCAGACCGGGAAGTGGAGTTTTGTGTACGGCGCAGCGACGGAACCGGCGTTTTTGAAGGAAAATCCACAAAGCCGGTATACAATGAGGCAACAAAGGAAACCGAATGCCAGGGGGATTTTTCAGAGGTGCAAAAGCCCGGCATGTATTATGTGACTGTACAGGGACTTGGCGAATCCGATATTTTTGAAATCGGGGAACATGTTTATGATGAACTGTTTCAAAAATCCGTTTATTTTTATTATCTGCAGCGCTGCGGGCAGGAACTGACGAAAAAGGCGGCAGGTATTTTCGGGCATAATGCCTGCCATACAGAAAACGCTTCCATTTACGGCGCAGACGGGCGGAAAGAGGTTACAGGCGGCTGCACAGCTTCTGCTGGCATATGAGGCAAATGAAAAGCTTTCATCCCTTTACGAAAACCCATATGACAAGCAGACAGGTGAGCTGTCTGCAATGCTTTCGGAAATTAAGTATGAGCTGGACTGGATGATGAAAATGCAGCGTGAGGACGGAGCACTTTACCACAAAGCAACCTGCCGCAGTTTCTGTGGGTTTGTGATGCCGGAAGAGGAAACGGACGAACTGGTGTTAAGTCCTGTGTCAGTAACGGCAACGGCTGATTTTGCCGCGGTTACTGCAATGGCAGTAAGGTTTTATGAAAAACAGGACCGTGCATACGGGGAAAAACTAACGGCGGCTTCAAAGAAAGCATATGAAGCCTTAAAGCATATGGAACTGCCGGGAGGTTTTCTGAACCCGGAGGGAATCGTGACCGGGGAATATGCGGATCCCTGCGATGAGGACGAACGTTACTGGGCGGCAGCCGAGCTGTACAAGGCGTTTGGCGATGGGCAGTACCGGCAGGAGTTTGAGGAAATGGCAAAAAAAAGATATACCATGGTTATGGCTGGACCGAAATGGGAAGCTATGGCAACAAGGCATATTTAAGCTGCGGCCGTCCGGTCACGGAGGAGATAAAGACCGCGATTGAAACGTCCATGAAGGAACTGGCAAAAGAACGGTTGGATGTGGTGGAAGCAAACGGTTATGAGACCGCCCTCTCCAAAGATGAATATACATGGGGAAGCAATCTGGACACCTTAAATAACGGCCTTCATCTGTATGACGGCTACCGGCTGACAAATGACGAACGGTATTTAAATGCTGCCATTGCACAGCTTCACTATATTCTCGGACGTAATCCGATGGGGGTAAGTTACGTGACGGGCTTTGGTACGAATCCGGTCAAACGCCCGCATCACAGACCTTCCGGATTTGTGGGTAAAGCAATGCCGGGTATGTTATCCGGCGGTCCCTGCAGCTGAAGTTATTCCACGAATGAAGTAACCATTTACTGGAATTCGGAGTTAGTCTTTCTGATGGCGGCTGTGCTTGGGGCAAAGAAATAGCGGCAGAAATGGTACCAGGGTACCGAAAGTGAAAAAATAGATGTATTTTATGTCTAAATATGGGTATTTTGGAAAACCCCTCCTTCTGGTATACTTGTGCTCATTGAAAGGAGAGGCTGGTTGATGCAGAAACAGATTCTGCATCAGCCGGTGTTCAGAAAGAAGGAGGGTATTCATGAAAACGAACAGATTTAAGAAGTTCATCGCTGGTATGCTGACCGCCGCGATGGCAGTAACAGGAGTTGCAGCAAATGTCCAGACCATTTTTGCCGCAGAGGAAACGTCATCGGCATCTGTGAAGTATGTGGAACAGATGGGAAGCGGCTGGAATCTCGGAAACACGTTTGACGGATTCGTGGACGTGGACGATGAAAGCGAGCCGGACAAGGGTGAGGAGTCCTGGGGAAATCCAAAGGTTACAAAGACACTGATCCAGTCAATGAAAAAGAAAGGATACAAAAGTATCCGTATGCCGCTGACACTGTTCCGCCGTTATGAAGAAAAGGACGGTAAGGCTGTTATTAACAAAGAATTTCTTTCACGCTACCATGAGGTGGTGAACTGGGCAGTGGATGAAGGCATGTATGTCATGATTAATATCCACCATGATTCATGGATGTAGGACGGATTTTGCGGACATTCAAAATAAAAAAGAATGTGGAGGTAACAG
>CAYNOE010000179.1:0-6232 GCA_964398745.1 uncultured Lachnobacterium sp. | reverse complement strand
ATATCGCAACTGGAGGGAGGTTAGGGTTAAGGATGTCTAGTGTAATCGTTAAAGAAAATGAAACTTTAGACAGCGCATTACGCCGTTTCAAGAGAAACTGCGCCAAGGCTGGTATCCAGCAGGAGATTCGTAAGCGCGAGCATTACGAGAAGCCCAGCGTAAAGCGTAAGAAAAAGTCTGAAGCTGCCAGAAAAAGAAAATACAATTAATGTATGAGGACAGGAAGCAGAGGTGTTCGGTAGAATTGCCTGTGCTTCTTGTTTTTTACGATAATTCTGGCATTGTAAACTATTGCATATGATTAAAGACAATACAGAAAGTCTTTGCCAATGGTTATACCTGGCAGCAAAGAAAGGGGCAGATATATGTATCAAAAAGCAGAAAAATTATCGCAGATTCAAAATGCGTTTAATCCTAATCCGCTGGAATCCAAAGAAGAACTGAAAGAATTTTACCTAAAGACATCCGAGGCGAGAACTGGAGACAAATATTCTGATTTTGTTGAGACTACTTTGCAGGAACTGTCAAACAGTACGGAAGTATATCAGCACAAGCTGTTTATCGGGCATCCCGGATGCGGAAAAACAACTGAACTATATCAGTTATTACAAAAGACGAAGGAGTCTGGTTTTGTATCCTGCTTTGGAAGATGTGATGTGGAACTTGATTCTGCAGATATTGAATATACGGATGTATTATTCCTGATACTGGATTTACTGGTTCAGATGAGTGATGAGTATGGTATTGAATTTGATTCGGGTCTGGTTCAGAGCATACATGACTACTGGAAGCAGGACATTGATTTAATTAATAATAAAGTAAGCGAAAAGCTGCAGATTCTGGAAGGGGATATAAATGGAATCGCCGGTCTAAAGGGGATTTTAAGTGTAATGGCAAGGCTGAAAGGCGTGATAAAAAACAGTTCTGAATCCAGAAAACAGATTAGACAGCATATAGAACCCAGCAGCAGCGAACTGGTTAATAAGATACAGGAAGTCATTGAAATCATATCAGAGGAATCCGAAAAAAGGGGAAACAAAAGAACCCCTTTAATTATTCTGGACGGACTGGATAAAATTCCGTTAGTTCAGGCAAAAAAAATATTCCGGGAAAATGGTGCGAGGTTCAGTTCATTAAAGGTTCATCTGATTGTTACGTTTCCAATTTCCCTCACATATTCTGCGGAGTACGGTGATATTCTGACATGGTTTCCAAACCCAGGTAAGCTCCCTGTGATAAAACTCCGGAAATGGGAAAAAGACCACTATGCCCAGGAATATGAGGAGGGCATGGCTTCCATGAAGCAGATAGTTGAAAAAAGGGCAGATTTTGATTTATTTGATGAGGGAGTACTGGAAGAATTGATCAGAAAAACCGGAGGATATATCAGGGATTTATTCCGGTGTATCTCAACAGCCTCCCTGAGGGCATCTATGCGGCAGGCTTCTTCAATATCAATGGATGATGCAGCAATGGCTCTTAATAGTTTGGAATCAGATTTAAACGGGCGGTATAATGATGCAGCAATTCCGGTAATGAGAAAAATTTATCAGGGTGAAAAGTATGTTACCGTATCCGAAGAAATGACAAAACTACTGCAGATAGGTGCCGTGCTTGAATATAATGGTGAAAGATGGTGTGATTTACATCCGCTTGTTGAAAAGTGGCTTATAGAGCATGGAAAGATGGAATAATGACTGGAGGCGGATGTATGGATGATATCAGGCGGACCAACGAGGAACAGTTTCAGATGCTGTGTCTGGCAGTGGAAAACATGAATGCAGGAATATGTCTTTTCTATGCTGACAGTGCAGGAGCACAGTCTGAAATTGCAAAAAGAATTTCCGCTGTCACATCAAAAAGCTGCTGTATACTGGATATGTCGGAAGCAGACAAAAACCTTATGCCGGATGAAATCGGAAAACTGCGTGCACTTATGGAAGGGAAAGAAGAAGTTCAGACAGTAATTTTGTGCAACCTTCAGTTATGCGGGGAAAACGCGGGAGATGAATATTTTATCCAGAAATTTAATTACATGCGTGACCAGATGATAGCTATGGAAAAAATATGGATTCTTGGAATGACGAAATATTTTTCGGTAATGCTGGGCCAGAATGCACGT
The DNA here is from genome assembly GCA_964398745.1 of uncultured Lachnobacterium sp. Classification (GTDB taxonomy): domain Bacteria; phylum Bacillota; class Clostridia; order Lachnospirales; family Lachnospiraceae; genus Roseburia. Next base: position 4,110 of record CAYNOE010000179.1, on the reverse strand, counting down.
GATTTATATTCCTGTATTATGAATCATTTTGGGTTTGCAGAGGAAAAAGAATCACCCCCGGAATTTGCGGAACCAGAACTTTATGGTGATAAAGGAAGAAGTCTTCTGAAACTTAGGTCATTGTATACAAAATTCAGAAATCAGGACCCAAAGGACATAAGGACAGAATCCCTGATTGAAATCATCAGTTCATGGAATGAAATTTATGACAGCTGCAGCGACAGCATGAACAGCTGGATAAAAGAAATAATAACTGCTGCTGATGCAAGAATGGAGAATATGAATTTTACGGCGGCTGACTGTGTGGATTACCAGAAGGTCGCAAGGGCATGGTCGCGGATGGGGGACAATGAACGGGCGTTAAAGGTAGCAAAGCAGGTGGAGGAACATGCCAGGCAACTGCTGCCTGCCTCCGGAAAGGAAACTGCAGAATTATATGTGCTGCTGGCAATGCTGTATATATGCACAAGGGATACTGACAATGCTGAAAAATATGTACAAATGGCAAAGGCGTGTGACACCAAAAGTCCGTATGGGATTTCACGCATGCAGATGGATATACTGAATGCAGAAATCCAGGTAAGGGTTTTAAAGGGGAAAACGGAACATGCCGTGCAGTTGTATGAACAGATGATAGAAGCTGCAGAAAGGGAGTTTGGAAAAAACGACTATTATATGGTTTTGCTCTGGAATAATCTGGGAATTGTTTATACCATACAGGAAAATTATTCTAAAGCACTGGAATGTTTTTCGAATGTCAGAAAATTCACAGAACAAAACAGCCAGTATGTACACTGGAGATATACAGCACTGAAAAATGCTGGAATTATATGCGGAAAAATCGGGGATTATAAAAAAGCAGCAGAATATTTAACCATGGCAAAAGAAGTTTCCGACATACTGGAGCAGGCAGGAATCCATGTAAAAGGAAAAGAAAAAATCATGGAAAGGCTGATTATCTACCAGATGCGGCTGAAAGAAATAATAAGCAGAAAAAACCGGAATATTTCTGATGCTCAGACAGACAACGACTGAAAAACATAAAACAAAGTGTGCAGGGTAAAATGTAAACCGGCTGCACACTTTATTTCCGTGAGTAACGAGTCAGGCAGCCGTGCTGGCGCGGATATTTGAGTTATATAAAAAAATTAATACCCAAGCGTCTCTCCGACCAGTACCACCTTAATTCTTTCCGGAGTGCCGCTTCGTCTGGTGATTACAATCTGGTTACAGATGCAGTCAGGGGCAAAACAGTCCCCGCAGACTCCGGTGGACGCACATGGCGTTGCCTTGTTTAAACGGATACAGTTTGGCGGTGTTGCATCATTGCGAACCCGTGCAACGGCGGTTTTTACGTCAGGAACAATCTTGCTTAAGCTGGTGACAATGATGACATGCTCCGGACCGTAAATCAGCGCAGCAACGCGGTTTCCGTTTCCATCAATATTGACAAGCTCACCGCCTGCGGTTAATGCATTGGTACTCATAAAATAATAGTCAGCCGAGAGGGCATCGTGGTAAAGCTGTTTCACTTCGCCCGGATTTTTGGCAGCAGAACGGTCAAGCAGTCTGATGTCATTACGGGAGCGGAGCATGTCCAGTATGCCGCTTTCTGTAAGTGTCATTGAGCCGCCAAACGAAACACTGCTTTCTGCGGGAACCAGGGACATTGCATAATCAGCCGCTTCCCCTGCCGTGGCAAAATAGACAGCATCTATCTGGCGTTTCTTTAAATTTTTGATTACGGTGCCGGCTAATTTCTGGTTACATTCTTCTTTTACAGTCATAGAAATCTCCTTTATTTGAATTGGTATATAACAAAGATTATACACTAAAACATGCAAAAACACAAAATAAAAAAGGAATTGGGGAACATGCACACTTGCATTTGAATAAGAAAAAGAGTAAAATATCCAGAAAGTATAAACAGACAGGAGTGACTAAAATGACAAAGATTGATATTATTTCCGGTTTTTTAGGGGCCGGTAAGACAACTTTTATTAAAAAGATGATTGATGAAGCTTTTAAAGGCGAGCAGATTGTGCTGATTGAGAATGAATTCGGGGAAGTCGGTATTGACGGCGGATTTTTAAAGGACTCCGGAATCGAGATTACCGAGATGAACAGCGGTTGCATCTGCTGTTCGCTGGTGGGGGACTTTGGCAAAAACTTAAACGAAGTGATTACAAAGTACCATCCGGACCGGATTCTGATTGAGCCGTCCGGCGTTGGAAAGCTTTCTGATGTCATGAAGTCAGTAATTGACATTGAAAAAGAGCAGGATGTAAAATTAAACGCACTGGTTACCGTTGTGAACGCATTAAAAGCGAACAAACAGATGAAAGCGTTCGGGGAGTTTTTCAATAACCAGATTGAATATGCGACAACCGTGATTTTAAGCCGCAGCCAGAGTGCGACCCCGGAACAGCTTGAGCAGTGTGTAAAACAGATTCAGAAGCTGAATTCAAAGGCTGCCGTAATTACCACTGCGTGGGATGAAATTAAAGGAGAGCAGATTTTAAAAGCGATGGAGGGGCAGGACAACCTTGAAATGAAGGTACTGGCAGAAGCCCGCCATGCAAAAGATGAGGAGGAGCACAGCCACCACCATCATGGAGAACATGGGCATCATCATGATGAAGACCACGACCATGAAGAGCACTGTCATCACCATGAAGAGCACGGACATGACCATGACGAACATGCCCACCATCATGATGACGAACATGCACATGAACACTGCTGTGCCCACGACCATGATCATGAACATCATCATAGCGGTCACCACCACGCAGATGACGTGTTTACCAGCTGGGGCAGGGAGACGCCGCACAAGTTTGAAAAAGAAAAGCTTGAGGAAATCTTAAAGAAATTTTCGGAGTCTGACAATATCCTCCGTGCCAAGGGAATGGTTGAAAACACTGAAGGCGGATGGATTTATTTTGACATGGTTCCGGGTGAATACGAAATCCGTGAGGGTGAGCCGGATTATACCGGGCGTATCGTTGTAATCGGAACTGAGATTCATGAGCATAAACTGGAAGAAATATTCGGGCTGTAAGAAGAACTGACGGCATGCCGTTTGGCAAAGGGAGGAAACAGTATGGCAGAAGAAATTCCGGTATATTTATTTACCGGGTTTATGGACAGCGGCAAGACAAGCCTTGTGATGGAAACCTTATTTGAAAATGAATTCGGGGACGGTGCAAAGGGCGTCATCATCATGTGTGAGGATGGTGAAAAAGAGTACGACGAGACAAAGCTTGCAACTGTAAATTTTAAACTGACAGAGGTCGATACAGAAGAAGAGTTTACGACAGAGCGCTTAGAGCAGATTAACAGCGAGTTTTCCCCGGAGCAGGTTTTCATTGAATATAATGGGACCTGGGAAATCTCAAAGCTTTTGGAAGTCACGCTGCCAAAGGGCTGGGTAATTGTCCAGTCCCTTGCAACCGTGGATTCCACGACATTTGACCTTTATATGAATAACATGCGCCAGATGATGCAGGAACAGGTATTTTCCAGTGATGTCGTCATTTTTAACCGGACAGATGATGACACCGACAGGGGACGTCTGCGCCGGATGATTAAGACGATTAACCGCAGGGCGCAGATTGTGTATGAGAGAAAGGACGGCACAATTGACGAGCGTCCGGAGGAGCTTCCGTTTGATATAAACCAGGATGTGATTGAACTGACTGATGCAGATTATGCCATCTGGTATATGGACGCCATGGAAAATTACAAAAAATACGAGAAGAAAAAGGTAAAATTCCTGGCTCTTGTCTATAATCCGGACACTCTCAAAAAAGGAGTGTTTGTACCGGGGCGTTTTGCGATGACCTGCTGTATCGAGGATGTAACATTTATAGGGTTTAAGTGCAAATACGAAAAAGAAGAAGAGCTGCCGCATAAGTCATGGATTACGATAACCGCGGAAATCCATGTGGAATTTGCAAGGGAGTACAAGGGAAAGGGGCCGGTACTTTATCCGCTGTCTATTGAAAAAGCAAAAAAACCGGAGGATGAAATTGTTTACTTCTCATAGGAATGTAATAGTAACTATTCAGAACCCCGCCCCATACATTCGCAAAACCGCACGACCAGTCG
>CAYNOE010000178.1:0-6248 GCA_964398745.1 uncultured Lachnobacterium sp. | reverse complement strand
ATACAACAAATTGTTCTGCGAAACAAGGAATGAATTCTTAATAATTTATGATTTTTTATCCTGTCTGAAAAAAATATATGCAAATGCCATAGAAATGGTGTAAAATAAAAGGAAATTGCAAAGAAGTTTGATAGTAGAAACGGGAACTTAAAATATGTAAATGAACTAAAATAATATGTTATAAAGCTTGTTACCATCTGTAGGTTGTGCTAAAATATTTCCAGAATCGTTTCAGATTGTAAGATAAAAACAGGAGATTAAGGAGCTGGTGTTATGTCGGGGAATTTTAGTGAGGCAGGGATAGTAGGCGGTATTGGGAGTGCATTTGTGGTACTTGGCAAAATCATTTTGCTGGTTTGCTATCTGATTTACTGGAAATCGCGGCTTTTAACATCAAAAAAGGATGCCCTGATAATGGACACCACCGTCAGGTTTATTGCTGTTATTGCATTTCTCCTGCAGTTTTCATTTACTGGTGTAGTATATAATGTTTTCTGCATTATCCGTAATTTCAGGGCGGAACGTATACGCGGGTGGCCGAAAGATTTGAAAAGGAGAGACTTTCTGATTCTTCTTGCGATTTTTCTGATGGCATTTTTTGCCCTCAATCTTCCTAAAACAAACCATCTGGAACTGCTTCTTATTATAGGAATTTACGGGGCTGTCAATCTGTATGGAACAGCTGCCGCAACCGGAATGCGGGGAATTCTTTTGTTTAATATCACTGCCATTCCGTTTTCCTGCTATGTATGCTGGCGTATGAAGTCTGGCTTATGGTGTGAAATCATCAGCCTGGTCGTATGCATTATTGGATATATAAAAAATAAAAACAATGAGACAGACCTGTAAAAGGAACAAATAAAATATTAAAAAGGAATACTATGGACAATAAGTTAAAATACAAACGGATAGTAGTAAAAGTCGGTTCTTCGTCTATTACCCATGCGCAGACAGGACGGCAGAATCTTGGAAAACTGGAGCATCTTGTGAGGGCACTCTGTGACCTTCGTAACCAGGGCGCGGACGTCTGTCTGGTAAGCTCCGGTGCAATTGCAGTCGGACGTGCCGCCATGGGCATTAAAAAGCGTCCGAAAAGCACATCCATAAAGCAGGCATGTGCCGCAGTCGGACAGGGACGGCTGATGATGACATACCAGAAGCTGTTTGCAGAGTATAATCATACGGCAGGGCAGGTTCTGATTACAAAAAACACCATGATTAATCCTGTTTCGAGAGAAAACGCAAAAAATACTTTTGAAGAACTGTTTAAACTGGGAGTAATTCCGGTCGTGAATGAAAATGATACGGTCAGTACCTATGAGATGCAGTTTGGGGACAACGACACACTGTCAGCTCTTGTATCCTCGCTGGTTGGGGCAGATCTTTTGATCCTGCTTTCGGATATTGACGGACTGTATACGGATGATCCGCACCGGAATCCGGATGCAGAACTAATCCGTGTGGTGGATGCCATTGATGAAAGAATCCACAATATGGCAAAGGAAACAACCGGAAGCGGATTTGGGACAGGCGGAATGACGACCAAACTGACAGCCGCAAAGATTGCGACCTGTTCAGGGACAGACATGATTATTGCAAACGGGGCGGATGTCCGTGTAATTTCTGATATTTTTTCAGACAACTACACAGGGACTCTATTTATCGCACATGAAAATCCGGATTTTAATCTTGCGGAATATATTTTGGATAGGAGAAGCGGATATGACGGATGAAAAAATAAACAGGATTAATGCATTATATAAAAAATCGCAGACAAAAGGGCTTTCCGCAGAGGAAAAGGAAGAACAGGACAGACTGCGAAAGGAATTTGTTGCGGATGTCAGGGGAAACCTGCGCGCCCAGTTAAATAATATTGATATGGTAAATGAAGATGGAAGTGTAGAGAACCTTGGGGAAAAATTTGGAAAATAAAAAAGAACTCCGAAAGAAAACAAAGGCAGCAAGAGACGCTGTTCCAAAGGAAATCCGCAGGAAAAAAAGTGGATCTATCATAAAAATGATTTTAGAAACTTCATGGTTTCACGATGCAAAAAATATTCTGGTATATTCTGCAATCGGAAGCGAGGTTACACTGGATATTCTTTATCCTCTTGCATGGGAAAAAAACAAGCAGTTATTTTTTCCGAAAGTAAATGGAAAGCAGATGGATTTTTACAGGATTCATTCGCAAAAACAGCTGACAGCCGGTGCATTTTCTGTAATGGAACCGGATACCGGTCATTACCCCTTAAAGCGTTTTGACGCTGATATCTTTGTCCAGGAACAGTCCGTTATGCTGCTTCCCGGAGTTGCCTTTTCCCCGGACGGGTACCGCATTGGATACGGAGGCGGTTATTATGACCGTTTTCTTGCGATGCATCAGAATTTATATACCGTTGGAATTGCATACCATGAGCAGATGGTTGAAAAAATTCCGGCTGAAGTACACGATTACCGGCTGGATGAAATAATAACAGACAAGGAATGTATTAACTGTAAAATAGGAGGTTACAAATAAATGGAATTGAATCTGGAAGAACTTTGTAAAAAAGCGCATGATGTCCGTACAAAAGTCGGAATGCTGGATGCGGAGAAAAAAAATCAAACTTTATGCAAAGCGGCCGATGCACTTCTTGCACATGAAGAAGAAATTCTGCTGGCAAATAAAAAGGATATGGAAAACGGAAAGAAAAACCATATGCCGGAGGGACTTTTGGACCGGCTTGCATTAAACCACGGGCGTATTCTTGCCATGGCGGACGGGCTGCGTGAAATAGCAAAGCTTGATGATCCGATTGGAGAGGTTTTATCCATGAAAAAACGCCCGAACGGACTGATTATTGGAAAACGGAGGGTTCCAATCGGTGTAATTGGGATTATTTTTGAAGCGCGGCCAAATGTCACGGCGGACGCTTTCGGGCTGTGTTTTAAATCAGGCAACTGTGCCATTTTAAAAGGGGGAAGCGATGCGATAAATTCTAATATGGCAATTGTTGCCGCCATGCAGGAGGCTCTTTTGGACATGGGTATTCCAGACGGTGCATTAAGCCTGATTGAAAGTACTGACAGGGAAACCACAAACCGGTTTATGCAGATGAAACAGTATGTGGACCTGCTGATTCCACGGGGGGGAAGCGGGCTGATCCAGAGTGTGGTAAATAATGCAACAATTCCGGTTATTGAAACCGGAACTGGAAACTGCCATGTGTATGTGGATGAATTTGCCGATCCGGATATGGCGGTTAATATCGTAAATAATGCAAAAACACAGAGAATCGGCGTCTGCAATGCCTGCGAATCAATTGTGGTTCACCGTGCCATTGCAAAGGAATTTCTGCCAAAGCTTTATCAGACTTTAAAAGAATCCGAAGTAGAGCTCCGGGGGGATGATTATGCACTGGACTGTCTGGGAAAAGACATGCCGCTTGTAAAAAAGGCAACCGAAGAGGACTGGGGGATGGAATATCTGGACTATATTTTGTCGGTTAAGGTTGTTGACAGTGTGGACGAAGCGATTAACCATATCAACACCTATAACACTTCCCATTCCGAAGCAATTGTCACAAAAAATTATGATGTTGCGCAGAAATTTCTGGATGAAGTGGATTCGGCCTGCGTTTATGTAAATGCATCAACCCGGTTTTCTGACGGAAACGAGTTTGGTTTCGGTGCTGAAATCGGTATCAGTACACAAAAGCTTCATGCAAGGGGACCGATGGGGCTGGAAGCCCTTACAAGCTATAAATACATTATTTACGGAAACGGGCAGGTGCGGTAATGTATCAGAAAATTGATTGGGATAAAACAGATATAAATTCAGTGCCTCCCATGGAAGAACCGGCCAGACAGTATTACTATATGGCAAAATGCCGGGAATACGTAAAAAAACTTGGGGAAAAATTAGGTCGCAGGCCCACATGCTGCGTAAAAACCTTTGGCTGTCAGATGAACGCCAGGGATTCTGAAAAACTTGCCGGAATACTCACGGATATCGGATATGAGGAAACAGAAGACGAGCATGCGGATTTTGTCATTTACAACACCTGTACCGTGCGTGAAAATGCAAATAACAAAGTATACGGGCGGCTTGGTTATCTTTCCGGTTACAAAAAAAAGAATCCACATATGATGATTGCACTCTGCGGATGCATGATGCAGGAGGAGCAGGTTGTTGAAAAGATACAGAAATCCTACCGTTTTGTGAACCTGGTTTTCGGCACCCATAATATTTATAAATTTGCCGAGCTTTTATGTAACAGCATGGAATCCGGTTCCATGATTACAGATATCTGGAAGGATACCAATCAAATTGTTGAAAACCTTCCAAACAAACGTAAATTTTCCTTTAAATCCGGCGTCAATATTATGTTTGGCTGCAACAATTTCTGCAGTTACTGTATTGTGCCCTATGTACGGGGACGTGAGAGAAGCAGAAAACCGGAGGAGATCATACGGGAGATAAAAGCCCTTGTGTCCGATGGTGTCTGTGAGGTCATGCTGCTGGGACAGAATGTTAATTCCTATGGTAAAAACCTGGAAAATCCCATGAGCTTTGCAGATTTGCTTCGTGAGGTGAATAAAATAGAGGGATTAAAACGCATTCGTTTTATGACGTCCCATCCAAAGGATTTATCCGATGATCTGATTCTTGCCATGAAGGAATGCGATAAAGTATGTAAACACATGCATTTGCCGCTGCAGTCCGGCAGTTCCAGAATCCTTAAAATAATGAACCGCCATTATGATAAAAAGCAGTATCTGGCACTGGTAGAAAAGCTTCGCGAGGCGATACCTGATATTGCACTGACAACCGATATTATTGTCGGATTTCCAGGTGAAACAGAAGAAGATTTTATGGAAACACTTGATGTGGTAAAGCAGGTGGAATTTGACAGTGCTTTTACCTTTATTTATTCAAAACGTACCGGAACACCGGCGGCTGCCATGGAAAACCAGGTGGCTCCTTGGGAAGTAAAAGAGCATTTTGATTTACTCTTAAAAACCGTCCAGCAGATTAGTGCAAAAAAAGCTTCTTCGCTGGAGGGAAAAACTCTGGAGGTTCTTGCAGAAGAAGTGAATACGCAGGATTCCTCACTCATTACCGGTCGGCTTTCCAACAATGCTGTGGTTCATTTTGCAGGAACACCGGATATGGTCGGGCATCTTTTTATGGTGAAACTGACCGAATGCAAAGGTTTTTATTATCTGGGGGAAAAGGTGGCAGATGCATAAAAGATTTGGAAAAAATGATGCGGTTTTTCTGGGAATTCTTCTTGGACTCTGTCTGCTTGTTTTTCTTGGATACCATGTTTTTTTCCACACGAAAGGCAGCCGGATTGTCATTACAAAAAATGGTGAGGTCTATGGAACCTATTCACTGGAAAAAGAGCATACAATTGAAATTAAGGATAAGGATGGGACAGTTACAAATACGCTTATCATAAAAGACCGGAAAGCAGATATGAAGTCTGCAGACTGTCCGGACAGGCTGTGTGTGAAACAAAAAGCCATATCCCTTGAAAATGAAAATATTGTCTGTCTGCCCAATAAAGTGGTTGTTACGGTGGTCAACGGGAAGGCTTCTGATTTTGACGCCATTGCACAGTAAAGGAAAATCCGGAGGAAAGAAATCCATGAAACAAAAACAGCAGAAGGAAAGAGAAACACCGTACCGCAAAAAATCAAAGAAGGTTGCCATGCTTGGTATGTTTACGGCCGTTGCAATGATCTGCAGTTATATAGAAGCTATGATTCCTGTAAATTTTGGTATTCCCGGAATCAAACTGGGGCTTGCAAATCTTGTGGTACTGCTTGTTTTGTACATGATGGGAACAAAAGACGCACTAATTGTTTCCGTACTCCGGATTATTTTAACAGGATTTTTATTTGGAAATTTATTCGGGATTCTTTATTCCCTCGCAGGGGGGCTTCTCAGCTTTCTTGTGATGTGGCTTTTAAAACGAACAGGAAAACTGCGCATTATTTCCGTCAGTGTGGCAGGAGGAATCAGCCACAATACTGGGCAGCTCATGGTAGCTGCGCTGGTTGTAGAAAACTATAAAATCATGTACTATATTCCGGTGTTGCTGATTGCAGGATTTCTGACCGGACTTCTGATTGGGATTTTATCGCAGGAGATTGTACTGCGGCTGCAGAAATTTGTGAAAAATTCATCCGTGTAAAAATAAATCAAAAAGGTAACTATTCAGAACCCCCTGGAATAAGATAAGCAGAATCGTCATGTCTGC
>CAYNOE010000177.1:0-6323 GCA_964398745.1 uncultured Lachnobacterium sp. | reverse complement strand
CATTCGCAAAACCGCACGAACAGTTGTATTTTCTATGTAATAAGGAGGGATCGCTACAAAATATCATAAAATCAAATTTCGCAATGCCTTTTTCCAGTAAAATATCATGAAAGCCGCTTAAATCAAATCTTATAAATCCCAATTAATTTCATATTTAATATTTATACTTCTATCATTTTCGGAAATAAATGATTCACTTTTTTGATACAAAATATTTCTCTATTCCTGCTGCAATACCGTCTGCAATGTTTCCCAGTGATTTTTTTGTGAGTGAAGTCTTCCTGTCACCCACTTCTATGTCAATAGACGGGGTTGTGGAATAGGAAGTCTGCGTAAGATCCAGCCCCTGAAATCCTTTTCCATAAATTTTTACCCCTTGTTCCTTCATACCGCGTACAATATTGTCAGCCAGAGCATTATGTTCCCTCCAGTGGGACGCTACAGGCTCCATATTCCGGTAAGAAGAGATATTTGGAACATTAATTGCAAATGCACCCTTGTCGCTTGTTGTTGAATCAAAATGGACTGCTATGTGGCAGTCTGCATACTTATTTGCAAGAACCGCACGGGCAACATTATCCAGCTGGACATCCGGTGTCTGCCGTATCATCAGTACATTATAACCGGCTTTTAACAGCTTTTTCTTGAGAAGTACCGCTACTTTCAGGTTTGCCTCCGCTTCCGGTTTCCCGCCAGACACTGTGGTTCCGCTGCTGACCGCCATGGTATACACCGCACCGCTTGCCGTGGTTCCGCCCGTAACCTTCGGGGAACCGTCCGGATGGCTTAAGGTTTTTTTGGATTCCCCGCCCAGAGTTCCGTGTCCGGCATTCACACATACAGTTTTTCCCTTTTTATCAGGGGAATCCGTGTAGTACAGCACCGCCGTGCCACTGTGGATTTTGGAATTTTGCGCGTACTTCCATTTCGGGTTCCATGCAGCCAGCATAACAGGTGAACTCCATGGTGAATACTGCTTACCCGATTTTGTCTTTTTATAAGAACGAATCCTGATATATACATTCTTTTTTGAAGACAGACCAGAAATCACCTTTGAAACCGCCGTTGATTTACGCGCATAAATTCTACGCGCGGAATTAAAACTCTTTTTCCGTGCGTACTGACTTTCATAGCCAGATGCTTTCGAATTTTTTCCCCACGTTAATGTTGTATTTTTGTTTCCGTCCCTGACAGCTTCTTTAATCTTTATTCGCTGGAGATAATACTGCGTCCAGGCTTTTGATGGCTCGCTTTTTATCTTTTTTCCATCTGTTTCACAGTAAGCATATATAACATATTTGTATTTCTTTCCGTTCTTCCTTGCCTTCTTATCCAGAAAACTGAGTCCTTTCTTGCCGGTAATATTTTTGCAAAATTTCCCATCACGCTCAATCCTATACCCGTCTGCATTCTCAACAGCCTTCCATGTAAGCCGGATTCCCTTTTGCAGATTTACCGCTTTCGTAATAACCGGCTTCGTCATGGACTGCTGCATCTCTTCTTCAAAAATCGGAGCTTGTGAATCCGTTTCACTTGTTTCCTGCTCCGTCTGTTTTATATCTTCGTTATTTGCCAGCGTACTTCCCCGGCCAGTCATCACTACAATGCCTGCTGCCAGCCCCAGTATTATCAACAGTGAAAAAAATATTTTCTTGAAATGCTTCATAATTCTCCCCTTATTCAAAATATAAACCTATATTTGCCTCTATTATTATAAAGGGAACACAAAAAATTCACAAGGTGAATTTTCTGGTATTTAATTCTTGACATTAGTCAAATTTTATACTATTATAATTTTATACTATAAGGAGGAATACAAGAATGTCCCTGGGTTTTGGAATTTTAGGATTTTTGAATTATAGTTCCATGAGCGGATATGATTTAATAAAAGCTTTTGAATCTTCACTTGATTTCTTCTGGCATGCACAGAAAAGCCAGGTTTATATGGAATTAAAAAAACTGGAGAAAAAAGGCTATATATGCGGTAAAACAGTCATTCAGTCAGAGCGGCCGAACAAAAAGATTTTTTCCATTACGGATGCCGGAAAAAAAGTATTTATGGACTGGCTTACCGAAGGAGCCGGCGAAGATGACACACACTTTAAAAGTGCTTTTCTTATGAAAGTTTTTTTTGGCGGAAATATGACTCCCATCCAAAGTGCCGATATGTTAAGAGAGTTTAAAAGAAACTGCGAGGCCTATCTGAAAAAAATGGAGTTCATTCCGAAAAGCATTGAAAACTATGGTTCGAACAAGAATGTCTGCCAGACCATTTACTGGCAGTTCACCGCTGATTTTGGTTACAGTTTTATCAAAACCTGCATTGAATGGGCCGGGTGCTGCATTGAAAAAATAGAAACCATAAAACAACAATATCCAGAAAGTCGGGAGGATAACATATGCAACATACCACCAGAGAACGAGGATTAAATTCCAATCAGTTAAAATTAATAGCTATTACAGCGATGACGCTGGACCATTTGACATGGACGCTGTTTCCCGGTTATTCCACGGAATGGTTTGTCATCCTGCTTCATATTACCGGCAGGCTTACCTCCCCTATTATGTGGTTTTTTATTGCCGAGGGATACCATTACACACATGACATAAAAAAGTATGCTTCCAGACTATTCCTGCTGGCAGTCATATCCCATTTTGCATATAATTTCTGTTTTGGAATACCTTTTATACCTTTCAAAACAACAGTATTTAACCAGACCGGGGTAGTCTGGTCGCTGGCATGGGGTCTGGTTTTACTATACATATATGACAAAATGCCCTGGAAAACCTGGCAGAAGGTTTTTATTACCATAATTGTCTGTCTGATTACTTTTCCATCTGACTGGAGTTGTATCGCAACAATGGCAATTTTGGCGATTGGAACAAACAGGGGCAATTTCAAAAAGCAGATGGCACATATGATGTTATGGACCACGATGTATGCCATTGTATATTTTATCTTTATTGACAGGGTGTACGCACTTATCCAGTTAGGCACCTGCCTGACAATCCCTCTTTTGCGGCTTTATAATGGAAAACGGGGTACAATGAAGGGAATCGGAAAACTGTTTTATATTTATTATCCATTACACCTTATCATATGCGGTATAATCCGCATACTGTTATGGGGCGTTACATTTTCTACAGCGACAGCAAATTTTTAGGTTATAAGAAATATAATAATTCATAAAGGCACATGGAAACTGTAAATCCATGAGCCTTTTGCATACTGGTATGCTGTCTCCATTTTCATTCTCCTCTGGTTAGATACATATTCACTCTGCAATCTCCCTGATATACTCATTGCTCCATAAAATCCGGGCTATTTCTGTATGCTCTTCATTTATACCATATTTCCTGCTGATATAATCATAATATTCCTCTTCCGTCACCTCTTCACTGCCTATGCTGTAATGGACTTTTGCCCCTTTTGTCTCTGAGCGTGCTTCCACAGTTTCTGTTTCCTTCTCCCCATCAAATGAAATCCTGTACAAAACATTGTCGGCTGCACCGCTACTTCCAACAAAAACCCCATTCTCATATACAGACGCCACTCCCCGGAATGGATAAGGATGCGCATATACCGTTCCCTGGGACAAATCGAAAATCCGAACCTCATTATATATAGATACATTGTCATCTTCTCTCTCCAAGTAAACTCCCAGTTCATATTCCCCGTCCCCGTCAATATCCGACACAAAAAATTCGTTCCAGAGCACGGCAGTTGAAAGCCCACTGTCCGGATCTGTCACCCGGAAGGATTCCTTTGTAAATTCTTTCTTTTCCTCTGTATCATAAAATGTTCCGTTCCCGTCATAAATACTCTGGATTTCCGGAGGCAGCTTTTTTAAATCTTCTGCAGTCGTCCGGATGGTTCCTTCCGGATCCGCTTCTTCGGTATCCTCTGTGACTGCCATATTTTCCGTGGTTTCTACTGTTTCGGTAGCCGGAACCTGATTCCGCCTTGACGGTCCTTTATTAACTGTAACCGACTGCGAGGTCCGGTATGTATGTACCCCGCAGCCCGTAAGCATTACACATATTCCTATTATAGCCAGTAATTTCCTTTTCATTTTCATTCTCCTTTGGTCTTCAATTGTTTATTTTTTCATATAGAATTTCACCAGAAACCGGCTTCCCACGCCCTCTCCGCTCTCCGCCGAGATAGTGCCGTTCTGGCGCATTATAATTTGTTTTGCCATGGCAAGCCCGATTCCTATGCTGTCCTTTGCGCTGTTCTTTCCTTTATAAAAGCGTTCAAAAATGTGCGGCAAATCCTCTTTTGCAATCCCGCAGCCGTTGTCCTTTATCTGGATTTGCGTTGCAAAGTTGTTCTGCCAGACTGTAATCCGCACAAAACCGCCTGCTGCCGTATGTTCAATACAGTTTTTTATGACATTGGACAAAGCTTCCGCCGTCCATAGACTGTCACAGTCCAGTGTAATGGCGGCATCACAGTCCGACTCCAGCATGACATTTCTTACCTCGGCAAGAAGTTCCAGCGGCGTCAGAACGCGCTGCAGCAGTGATTCCACTGTCACGGTTTCCTGTTTCAGGTTTAAAACATCCGCTTCCAACTGGGAAAGTGCCAGAAGATTATGTATAAGCCATGTAATCTTACCCGTCTGGCTGTCAATCCTTTCTACAAATTCCATACGCTTTTCCATCGGCAAATCCGGGTTCTTTAACAAATCTGTCATAATTGTAATCCCGGTCAGGGGGGTTTTGAGCTGATGGGAAATATCGGAAAGCATATCTGCAAGATAACATTTCTGCTCTTTTTCATGGTCAGACTGTTCTTTTAAAAGTGTAACCAGTTTATAAATCTCACTCTGCAAAATTCCAAGCGCATCTTCCCTGCACTCGCCAAAATCCGGCAAAACTACAGTATCCTGCAGCTTTGTCAGATAGAGCGTAAGCGCATTTATCCGCTTATTTTTCCGGTAAGCGGTAATAATATCACATATTACCATCCCACCAGTGCAAACCAGAAGAATCATACAGGCGATCTTCCAACTGCCTGCCACTATACATAAAACTACTGCCACTGCAGCAATCACAAATTTCATATACAAATATGTCATAATTTCTCCGTATTTGCTTATTATTCCATAAGATACCCCAGGCCCCGGACCGTTTGGATTAATTTTGCCTCTTCCTTTTCACCAAGCTTTTTCCGCAACCGCCTGATATATACGCTTAAAGTATTGTCATTAACATACTCCCCTGCATCATCCCACAACTGGTTTAGAATCTGTACCCGTGACAGTATCTGTCCCCTGTGGTTCAGAAAAACCAGAAGCAGTCTGTATTCCATCGCAGTCAGTACAATTTCTTCGTTTCCGCGGCTGACCTTGCCCGTCTGCAGGTTTATAATATTATCCCCGACTGTGATAATCGTTGATTCATTTTTTCCGGTTTTTCCGCTGCGCCTTAAGATGGCTTTCATCCTCGCCAGCAGTTCACGGATGCGGAACGGCTTTGCGATATAGTCATCCGCTCCAAGCTCCAGTGCCCGCACAGTACTGACCTCATCATCGCAGGCAGTCAGAAACAGCACCGGCACATCGCTTTTCCTGCGAACCATCTTACATAATTCAAAGCCGTTTCCATCCGGCAGCATAACGTCCAGCAGGCAGAAATCCGGCAGCTGCGCTTTCTGCAGCAGGGCTTTCCCTTCTTCTGCCGTTTCCGCTGTCCAGACCTCGTACCCTTCCTGCAGCAGGGAATACTTAAGTCCCTCCAGTATAATTTCATCATCTTCCACCACCAGAACTGTCATTGGTTTCCTCCTGCTTTGTCCAAACTGAAACTTGCATAAAAACGGGTACTTTTGACATTTATTATAATCAAAAGTCCCCGATTCATCAACTCTTTATGCCCCATTCATACCTACACAATATCCTTCTGAATATTTTCAATCAGATTCTGCCCGCTTTCACGCTTAAAATAGTAAAGGCCAAGTCCTGTCATTGCGGCTCCCGTAATGGCGACTGCCAGAACGCCGAGTGCATAAGGCACCGGAAAGGTAATCCGCCCGAACCACCCGCTCAAAACCCGGTAAATGCCTATGGTCAGAATTCCTGCAACAATCACGGACACCACCATGCCCTGCAGCAGAATCCTCATATTTTCCAGTAAAAGCATTTTCTTCATCTGCTTTCTGCTCATACCGATGGATTCCATAATGGCAAATTCCTTTCTGCGCTCCGCCATCTGACCGCTGACGGAGCTGACCAGATTAATCAGACAGATCAGTGAGGTCAGAATCACAAAACTGATTAGCAGGATATCCGCAATTTTTACCAACGAATCTGTCATAT
>CAYNOE010000176.1:0-6342 GCA_964398745.1 uncultured Lachnobacterium sp. | reverse complement strand
CATGCAGGCATGACGATTCTGCTTATCTTATTCCAGGGGGTTCTGAATAGTTACAAAATTTATTACAAAATTATTAAGAAATTCCAAATTTTTGCAAACATGCCCGTTTTCCTACTTGCCGAGCACGAAAGAGCGTGATATAATCAAACTCACACAAGGAGGAAAACACCATGCGAAATGATCTGTTTACACAATTCAGAATCCGGCTTGCAAATTTGTATGAAAAATACAAACATCTGCTGGTTCTGTGCTATTTTCCAGTATATCTTCTGTGGTTCCAGTATCTGGAAAAAACCGTAACCACGCATTTCCATGTAATCCATGTCGGAATGGACGATGCAATTCCTTTCTGTGAATATTTTGTGGTTCCATACCTGCTCTGGTTTGCGTATGTAGCCATTGGTATTATATATATGGCG
The DNA here is from genome assembly GCA_964398745.1 of uncultured Lachnobacterium sp. GTDB lineage: Bacteria > Bacillota > Clostridia > Lachnospirales > Lachnospiraceae > Roseburia. The sequence continues at coordinate 5,923 of CAYNOE010000176.1, read as the reverse complement.
TTCCATGATAAATCTGATTTTTACAGACTTTGTATTTTTCTATATACCGGAATGACTGTTTTTTTGATTATTTCCACCTTGTATCCAAACGGACATTATCTGCGTCCTTCCGGCTTTTCACACAGCAGCGTCTTTACCATGCTCTGCGAATATATTTACAAAACGGATACCCCGACCAACCTGTTTCCAAGTATCCATGTGTATAATTCAATCGGGATTCATCTTGCAGTCATACACAATGAACATTTAAAAAAGAACAAAGCCGTTACTGTAACGTCTTTTCTTCTTATGTCCAGTATCATACTTTCAACTATGTTTATCAAACAGCATTCAGTCTTTGATGTTGCCTGCGCATTTGCATTATCCTTTGTGATGTCCTGTGTAGTTTACCGCCACAACTGGCAAAACGCCGCTGCACCGCAGGAATCCCACGGGAGACTGGCTTAACCGTCAGTTTCTCCTGCCTGCAATATACTTATAATACGAATTCATCATCTGCACAATTTCTTTCCGGTTTTTCTGCTGGGTTGAAACCTCCTCCCCCAGGTCCTCCATCTGCATACGGTTACGTTCCTCGGATTTCGTGATTTCCTCATCCGCATTTTTCAGTGTGGTAACCTGGTTCTGCATGTCTGTAATAACTTCCGCTGATGCAGCATGTGTCATATTATCCGCTTTTTTTACAGCTTCCTCACATGATTTCATCAGTTTTGTTGCAGAAACATTACTGTCTTTTAACAGACTGACCATATGGTGCACCTGCTCCTCAAGCTGGGCAATCCGTGCATCCGATTCACCAAGCTGCTGCCTTGCCTCGGTGATCGCCTTATCATAGAAAGATGCACAAGTGCGGATATCTTCTGCCGCTGCAACAAACTGCCTGCCACTGTCCCCAAGCCTCCCGGCTTCAATGGCGGCATTTAAAGCAAGCACCCCCATCTGCCTGCCATACTCCTCCATCTGATTTAAATACCTGCGTGTCAGCGAATTCTGTGTTTTAAAGCCCATGGAAATCTCTCCCAGATGTTTGGACGGGGAAGTAAAATGCTTATTGCCGTCTACCAGCCCGTTCGCCTCGTCCAGCATGTGGTGAAGCCCTTCCAGAACTTCCTTCTGCTGCCTGCAGCCCTCTTCCAATTCCTCTTTCAGCTCAGACATCTGTGTATTTAAGGAAATCTCGATTTCCACATTATCCGCCGCCATCTCCGTTGCCGTTAAAATATTCTCGCTGACCTGGCTAATGCCGGCCTCCATCTGCTGGCAGGAATCCTCCATATCCAGAATTGTCGCTTCAAACATATCCTTCCGGTTTCCGACTGCTGCAAAAAAACGTTCATCGGATTCCACATTTTTTTTCAGCCTGTCCAGTTCCTCCTGGCTGACTTTATTTTTGCCAAACATCCGTTTTCCTCCCATAGCACCGCTCTTCCTATATTGTACAATGTAATTGCCTTTTTTTCAACGGTAATATTTCATCTCGAGCTGCACATTTTCATTATCCCTGTAAGTATCCAGCCTAAGCTGGTATACCATGGAAAAAGTAATCGGATTTTCTTTTCCCTGCTTTGCGCAAAGAATACTGTCCTCCCCGAACTTGTCCGCAAAATACCGCTCCAGACGGGGAATATCCCCAAAATAAACCGCAGACACCGGGTTTCCCTTTGCGGAACGCAGCCCGAGCCGTAATACATTTCTATTTTTTCCGAGTATGTCCATCCGTTCCATCTTAAAGTCACGCTCCACAAAAACAGGTTTTGGATTTTTGTTTCCAAACGGCGCCATCACATCAAACTGGTGTATCATGTCCGTACTTGCATATTCTGCCGGCATCTGCATGTCTATATGTATTTTTGACGAAATTTCTTCCACCGAATACGGACAGAGTTCATTGATTTTTTTTCGGAACTGGTCTACATTCTCTTCCGGAAGCGACAGCCCCGCCGCCATCGGATGTCCTCCAAAACGGGTAAACAGTTCACTGCAGCGGCACATCTCTTCGTACATGGAATATGCTTCCGTGGAACGTCCGCTTCCTTTTACTGTCCCCTCTCCTTTTGTAAGTACAAAAACCGGTCTTGCATAGCTTTCACGGATTCTTCCCGCAATCAGCCCCGCGATACTCTCATGCACGTCCGGCAGGTACAAAACCAGCACCGGATCGTTTTCATAACCGCCCTGTTCAATCAGCCGTTTTCCTTCCTCCACACCCTGTTTTGTCATTTCCTTCCGGTCGTTATTTAAGGAAACCAGTGTACTGGCAAGCTGCCCGGCCTCTTTTTCATCCTCCGTGGAAAAAAGTGAAAGCGCCTGTTCTGCTGTCTTAAGCCTTCCCGTGGCATTCACGCACGGTCCCAGCACAAAACCGAAATGATAACTGTCCACCTGTTCCGGAGTAATTCCCGCCGCCTGCATCAGCGCCAGCATACCTTTATTTTTTGTATTATGAATCCGTTTTATTCCTTCCCTTACCAGAATCCGGTTTACATAAGTCAGCGGCATGACGTCACAGACCGTTGCCATCGCTGCAAACTCCAAAAGATCTTCTGCTTTTTCTTTTGGAAGTCCCATACGCCCGTAAAGGGCCGTAATTACGGCATAGACAACTCCCGCCCCGCAGAGTTCTTTATACGGATAGGCGCAGGCACCCTGGTGCGGGTTCACGACTGCATCCGCCATACTGTGGATTTCTGTATGGACACCGTTTTCTTCCGCAAAAGGCACCTGGTGGTGGTCGGTCACAAGCACTGTCATCCCCTGTTCCTTTGCGTATGCAATTTCATCAATTGCAGCAATCCCGTTATCGCAGGTTAAAATGGTATCGGCATTTCCGTTTTTTGCCTCCTCCACCAGCCGGACGTTTAACCCATACCCGTCCCGTATCCGTTCCGGTATTTTCACGTCAAATTCCGCATTCACCGCTTCCATCGCCTTTTTAAGCATCAGGGAGGACATCACCCCGTCCACGTCATAATCCCCGATTATGCAGATCTTTTTGCCACCTTTTATTTTTTCCACAAGAATATCCACCAGCAGATCCAGGTCTTTCATCTTATGCACATCCGGCATGTCCGCAAGCGTTCCGTTCAGATAAATTCCGATGTCCTTATCCCCAACCACATCCCGGTTTCTGATCAGACGTGCAATGACCGGATGTATCTGAAATGTTTCCCCGATCCGGTTAAAATCCGCCTTTTTCTGGTATACCATCCACTGCTGCATTTTTCTCTCCCTGTATCTGTTTTTCAGCCATTTTTTCAAGTATAAACCACCAAATACGCTTCCGTCAAGAAAAAGCCGATACTCCCCCGGGCATATTTTTAAAGACCTGTGCAGCAGGTGCACAGGTCTTCTTATTCTGCTATATGATTTTGCCGGCACAGCCAAAGGGCGGGACTTATATCGGGCAATCATTCATCTATTACAATTTCTTCAACACATCCGCCATATTCCTCAGAACGAAATGCCGATACCTTATATTTCAGTTTCGGATTTAATTGTTTTACCACGGAATTCAGAAAAACAAGGGAACCTGCACGACAAATTTGTTCAATTTCTGCATCATCCATTCCAACTGCTTTTGCACCTTCATAAACCGGACACTTTCCAAATTTTGTAACCGTTGAGCCATGGGTATCGGATACATCTAAAATCGTATCTTTCCCGCCTATGTCACCTGCCATATCAATAATAGTATGCAAAGCTTTCGGAATATCAAAATCTTCACCGCCGCTGCCTGCCCTAATCTCCTGACCAGCCTGAATTCCGTGCTGTTTATCAGATTCAGACATCATTGCCAGAACTTTTTCTGCGCCCAGTTCCTGAATCATCGTGTTAATGCAGCCAAAATAAGAACGGTACACATCGACAGCCCCGGTGAATTCATTCTTCTCTTTCATCAGTGTGAACGGATATGGAACAGGGTAATCTTTTGTCAATTTACGTGCAAGATAAACGCCGTCCGACGCCTTTCTGTGATAATCAGTAGGATAAATTCCCGGCTGAATATCCTGGTTTTTGAAAAGCGCGGCAGCACATCTGGTAACCTGACTGTATGTCATATCCATAATTTCTGTGGGAGTACCATAATACATAAAATTAATGGGCATGGTATTATTAACAAGATACAGTTTCTTTGTTACCTTCACATCATTTTGACAGAAAACAAAAATAAACTGTGTTCCAAAATTACGCTTAATCATTTTCGGCGGTTTATCATCCGGCCACATCTGTTCTACCGCTGCAATAGAAAGCTGGTCCGGAATTGGAGCCACTGACAATTTGTCCAGTTTTATACCATTTATCTCCCTGTTTCCCTCAGGCATATTTAACAGCTGTTCAAGCCGGCAGAGTACATCAGAAAATTCAACTGTTTTTGTGCTGCCCGATACCAGATATAGTTCTGATTTCTTTGTCCCATATGTCAGCCAGTCTGCGATATCCTGACCGCTGACCGTCTGGTATGCAACTTCCCGTCCGTCAAGGGTTACCTTCCGCGGCCCTCCTGTCCAGCCAAAAATTACATCAAAATTATAGCGGACATCTTTAGGCAAATCACTATACGCAGCTACTTCACCCGCAACAGCAGAAAGCGGCTTGTCACAGGCAGACCATTCTGCCCATTCCGGAATGGTTCCAGGCACCGGCACGGGCCAGTTCAATTTGAGGTCACAGCCCCAAAGCTGTTTTTCCGAATTTTCAAGAATATTTGCAAGATGCCCTATGCTCAGTCTGCCAAGGTTTCCCCTTGCACCCATGACCAGAACATTTCTGTTCCGCAAACTGCTTCCTGTAGAATAAAGTACCTGTGACAGGGCATCAAGACATGCCAGCGTAATTGAATCGCCTTCCAGCATGATTTTTTCATAGGATGCCGCAATAGAAAAAAATCTTGTATTCATTGCGCGTGACGCTGCGATTACCGCACTCATATCGTATCCATTTCTTGTAAGTTCTACCGTACCGACAAAAATATCTTCGATTGCTTTTGCAAAGGATTCAGGCAGCTGTAAATTTTATACTTTTCCCTTGTCACAACCTCTGCATCTGCACCAAAATCATTTTTCTGATTTTGCAGTTTCTGCCTGAGCAGATCCATATTGATAATATGCCTTGCAGATTGAATCATGCCGTATTGAATTCCAGGGTCAACATTCATCACTGTATCTGATTTTTTCTCCACCGCAAGTGCCAGATTCTCTGCCGGAGAATCCACCGGCTGTTTTTTTTGCATATGAAATTTACTGTTTTTCATGCGATACCTCCTGTTTGTCCAATATATGAATCCTATAAACCTCTTTTTTACTTTTTTTGGAAAGACAGTAGTAAAATATTTATCATATTTCTTTTAAAAATATTATAATTAAAATTTTAGAATCACACAATATGCAAATAATACAAAGAAATTATCTAATATTTGTATATGTTTTTTCAGAAAATGGTTGATTATCTCAAAAAAGCCTTGATTTACGGGCAGACACGCAGGATTTCAAGCCTTTACAGCGAAAAAATTTCAATTTTATTAACATAGCAATTTCTTATACGTTCTATCAATTGCCAATGCCCCTAAAGGAGCTGTTATTACTATAGCAAGTACAGCAATGGTTAATACTATATCTCCACACGCCAATCCCAAACTTAATGGTATTCCTCCAATTGCCGCTTGAACAGTTGCCTTAGGAGTATAAGCCAACATCGTAAATAATTTTTCTTTTTTATTAAGGCTTGTTCCAAGTAGACATATAAATACACCAGACATTCTGAAACATAATGCTCCTGCAATTACAACAATCGCTTCCAGACCCGCATCTCCCAGATAGTTAATATTCACAGTTGCACCTACTAATACAAAAGGGAAAACCTCAGCAACAATCCATAGTTTGTTATATTTTGAAGACAGCCTTAAAGAAAGGTCTTTTCTGCTTTT
>CAYNOE010000175.1:0-6403 GCA_964398745.1 uncultured Lachnobacterium sp. | reverse complement strand
TTCCTCCTCCGTTTCCTGAATTTGTGGTTCCTCCTGAAGAGCTTCCTCCTCCGTTGCCTGAATCCGTGGTTCCTCCCGAAGAATTCCCTCCTCCATTGCCTGAATCTGTGGTTCCTCCGGAAGAGTTTCCACCTCCGTTTTCTGGATCCGTGGTTCCTCCCGAAGAGTTTCCGCCCCCATTACCTGGATCCGTAATTTCTCCTGAAGGTGCCTTTTTTTGCACCTTAATGACGCAGGATGCTTGTACATTGCTTCCATCTGTACTTTCAGCCGTTATGGTTACTTCTCCCGTGCTTTTTGCCGTGACCAGTCCCTTATTATCCACTTCCGCGATGGCAGAATCGCTGGATGTCCATTTTAACGGCTGGTTTGCCAATTCTGCCGGAGATACTGTGGCAACAAGCTGGAGCGTTGCCCCCTGTGTTAAATCACTGCTTCCTGCCGATAACGTTATATTAGTTATCCGGAAAGTTGTATCCTCCATCCCAACAGGCATCTGAACCGCTGAGTCGCAGGCAGCGGCTGCCTGGTAAGTAAAATTAAGACTGCCTTTGCTGTCCGCAGTATACTGGTTAATATACAATAAATTCGATGAACTGAGCCGATCATCTCCATCCCATGATTTTAATATATAAAAATTGTAGATACTGTCTGGCACCAGTCCGTCCATACTTACGGTCTGTCTGTTTCCTGTTGTTGAAACATCAGCGGACTTAAGAACCGGCAGATTTTTTCCAGCTCCTGCCCTGCTCCCTCTGTTTTTCGCAGATTGTTTCAGGGAAGGGGATTTGACCTCTGCAGATGCCGGAATTGTAATTTTTGTTGGTGTTAAACGATCCTCTGTAGTACCGTCTCCCAGTTGACCATAATTATTCTTCCCCCACATATAAAGGCTTCCATCCTTTGTTATGGCTCCACCACTATTCCTGCCATTCACATGAAAGGTTTCCACATCGTCCAGAATCTTCGTCTTCGGCATAAAAATATTCTTTATGGTACTTCCCTGTTGCTCAAAATCCCACCCCCAGATATATAAGCTTCCATCCTTTTTCAGGGCTCCACTACTATAATCCATTAAACGAAAGGTTTCCACATTGTCCAAGACCGGCACCACATAATCACCAAGATGCTCTGTAGGGTCATGTCCCAATTGACCATATTGATTATTTCCCAACATATACAATTGTCCGTTCTTTGTTATAGCTCCGCCAAAGTCAATTCCCAGACGAAAGGTTTCCACATTGTCCAGAACCTTCCCAGGTCTATTGCAATTCTCTGCAGTACCATCTCCCTGTTGATTAAAAATCCCTCCCCACATCCACAGGCTTCCATCCTTTTTCAGGGCTCCGCCATAGTCACATCCCAGACAAAAGGTTTCCACATTGTCCAGAACCCTCTCCGGCTTATTGCGATGCTCTGCAGGGTCATCTCCCCATTGACCATACAAATTATCTCCCCACATCCACAGGCTTCCATCCTTTTTTATCAAGGCTCCACAAAAGCTATCCTCTGTATAATCTTTATAAACCAAATCAAAGGTTTCCACATTGTCCGTAACCTGCACTGGTTTAGAACTATTCTTTGTAGTTCCATTCCCCAGCTGACCATACTGATTATTTCCCCACATCCACAGGCTTCCATCCTTTTTCAGGGCTCCAGCACAGAGATTCCACAAACGAAAGGTTTCCACATTGTCCGTAACCTGCACCGGTGCAGAACTATTCTCCGTAGTTCCATTTCCCAGCTGACCAAACTGATTATCTCCCCACATCCACAGGCTTCCATCCTTTTTCAGGGCTCCATTATAGCTCCCCCTCAAAACAAAGGATTCCACATTGTCCAGGATTTGTGCCGGTGCAGAACTATTCTCTGTAGTTCCACTTCCCCACTGACCAAACTGATTATCTCCCCACACCCACAGGCTTCCATCCTTTTTCAGGGCTCCATTATAGAAGCTACTCAATTGAAAGGTTTCCACATTGTCCAGAACCTTCACCGGCCTATTATGATCCTCTGTAGTGCCATCTCCCAGTTGACCACCCCAATTAACCCCCCACATATACAAGCTTCCATTCTTTGTCAGGGCTCCGCTAGTATATCCCTCACACTGAATATCAACCACCGATTCCTCCTGTATTTCCACTTCATCATCAGCAGCATACTCCTGAGAAGTGTAGGCGGTGCAAAGCGGCTTCAGGGTATCGCTGTCTATCATAAACGCGCGCAGATAAAAATTCTGCAGAAGATTATCATTATCAAGATGGATTCTGGCTTCCGTCGTATTTTTGGACACCGACTGGCTGCCGGCTGTTATCAGTCCAATTCCCTCTTTGTCATAGATACCGACTACAATAGTTGCATCTTTTTGTGCTTCATAAGAGACAATGGCATTCTCTCTGGCATCATCCATCACCACGGAAGAAATCTTGCAGCCATTATTGTCCTGCCGAGGACCACCTACTGCCGCATGGTCTGGTTCCACGGCTCCCATTACGGATGACATTCCGGTTCCCGCACATACAAGAGCCGCCATTAAAATCCATACTGTTACCTGTTTCCATACTCTTTTTTTCATAATTAGTCTCCTTTCTAATTATCATATTTTTTAATTGTATATCTAATACATTTATGTTCTGCCCCTTGTCTGTTTCTTCTTTGCCACAATTACCAGCCTCCCGTTCTCTTCAGAATATTCACATGTAGACAGCATCAGTATCTCATCCCCGTATGTAAGTTCTTCATCTGTTTCTATAACCGCATTTGCCCTGATGAACTCACAGCATTCCTGAAACTCATCTTCACTCTGGTAGCCAAAAGTCTGGTAATACCGAAATCCTTCCTCTGATTTATTAAGAATATGTGTTTTTAATACAACAACAACCTGATATTCATTGGTTTCATATGCCGTATCGAAATGAATATCAGGATTTTCAGATACAAATTCCCTGTTTAAAAATTTTTTCAGTTCTCCAAAGATATTCCCATTTTTCATATTGTGCCCGTATACGACCACAAAGTTATCCAGCGGAATATTCTTTGCTTTGGCATCCACAAATACTGCTCCCTCAAGGGATTCTTCTCCCGTGTAATCATGATCCAGATAGAAACCATCCCGCGCCTGCATAACAGGATAGTCAATCTTTGTTCCCGGAACTGTTATCCATCCAAAAAAATCCGGATACTGCTCCGCTATTTCTTTATATTGAGCCAGTGGTTCCGGTGAAACCGTCTCCTCCTTCACTTCGGTATCTGTATCAGGTTCCGACAGAATGACTTTTTTCTGATTCCGCAAATCCCTGATTCTATTTGCTGACTGCACCCTTTCATAAATTCCTATACTAAAAAGGGAAATCATACCTGCCAGAAAAACAAAAGAAAAACCCTTTATGACACGCCGAAGTCTCTTGTTTTTCATAACCTTTTTTGCCAGATAACTCCTCTGCAGCTGTGCAATAAACGAATGCCCCAGCCATGTATGGAATATGTTTGCTTCATTTTTTGAGAGAACTTCTGTCATCTTTTCTCCATTTGCTCCCTGCGTGAAATCTACTTGACGGTAAATTTCTTCAATCTTTTGGAAATCTGATAACAGTTCCTGATATTTCTTATTCTTCTCAAGATTGAGCTTTCCACGGAATATTTCGAGAAATACCGTTCCCAAATTCGTATAAAAAGTTACTGCTTTATCTTTGACAATTGAAATATAAAGTTCTTCCCATATATCTTCTTTCCACTCACTTCCACGCTTCAGCACATTGTTAATTCCGCGTATATCAGTCTGAAGATGTTCCAGCTTGTTTGGGGACAATTCATAAACAATCTGTCCATATTCTTTCAGAAAACATTCACCCAGCCTGCTTCCAAAAAGAATTCCTTTTTTCCGATTCAGGTAAGAGTATAAGACCTTCTGTTGATTAAGAGCCAGTGACCTGCTCTTATTAAGAATGTTCTGCATATTTTTTATGTCATTCCACTCTGTGTACCACTTCATCCAGCTTCCCCAAATATATAAAGAAACAATTACAGCTCCGTTTTCTGTTCCTGCACGCAATAAATTTTCTTATATTATATCATATGTATCTATAAAAGTACAAGTCAGTAGAACTATCCTTAATGTCAAAAAAATATTATTTATTTTTTCAAATCTATACCGAACTTCCCGCAAGATACCCCGTTGACCACGCAATCTGTAAATTATATCCCCCAGTCAGCGCATCAAGGTCCAGTACCTCCCCACAGAAATACAGCCCCGGCACAAGCTTTGACTCCATCGTGGACGGATTTACGTCCTTTACCGATACGCCCCCTTTGGTAATAATTGCCTCATTCCAGTCCCTTGTACCTGTAATGGTAAGCGGCAGGCATTTAAGCAGCGAAACAAACCCCTGCCTTTTTTCCTTTGAAATCTCATTCACCTTCATGTCCGGCGAAATTTCACTTAATGCAACCATAACCGGAACCAGCTTTGCAGGAAGAAGATGTCCGAGAGCATTTTTGAACTGTTTGTTTTTCGCTTCTTCAAAATCCCTGAGCACACGTTTATCAAGCCGCGCGAAGTCCAGTGAAGGTTTTAAATCAATACAGAGTTTAAGCCCGGTTTTAAACAGTTCCGGTTTGATTCTGGCGCTTGCAGATAAAATTAAAGGACCGCTGACGCCAAAGTGGGTAAATAACATTTCCCCAAAGTCTTCTGCAAGCTTTTTCTTTTCCTGGTATATGGTAATCTTTACATTGCGCAGGGAAAGTCCCTGCAGCTTTTTTACCCATTCCTCCCTTGTTTCAAACGGAACAAGGGACGGCGTCTGTTTTACCAGCCTGTGTCCGCTTTCTTCTGCAAAACGGTAGCCGTCCCCGGTCGAACCCGTCAATGGATAGGAACAGCCGCCGGTTGCAACAATGACAGCGTCTGCAGGTAAAATTTCCTTTTCAAGACAGACTTCCTTTTTTTCTTTGTTTAAAACAAGCTTTTTTACTTTTGCATGGAGTCTTACATCCACTCCCTGCTGTTTTAATGCATTCTGCATTGCGGTGATAACATCCGAGGAATGGTCGGATACCGGAAAAACACGAAGTCCCCGTTCCACCTTTGTCTTAAGGTTTTGCTTATTAAAAAATTCAACCACCTGTTCATTGTTAAACGCATAAAACGCGCTGTATAAAAATTTCCGGTTGCTCACTACATTAGAAAAAAGAGCCTCCATGTCACCTGCATTCGTGAGATTGCAGCGTCCTTTTCCCGTTATAAAGAGTTTTTTTCCAAGCTTTTCATTCTGCTCTAAAAGCGTAACGGCATGTCCATTTGCAGCGGCGGCATAAGCCGCCATCATTCCGGATGGTCCTCCCCCGATTACAATCACTTCACTCATAAATCTGTCTCTTCCCCTAATTTTGCATAATGTATTTTGATAGAATCATCTATGTAATTAATTTCATCATTCTCATAAACCTGGTACTCGTCCCAGATATCTTCAAGCATGGTAAGTGTCTTTGCCACGTCTTTTTGTTTTTTCATGCACAAAGCGACTACAAGGGCATTGATTACACTTAATGGCGCAACAAGGGAATCCACGATGGATGCCATGTCGCTGTCCGCAATCAGGTTGCAGGAGGAATACAGGTTCATCGGGGAATGCACGCTGTCCGTAATCGTAATTACCTTGGCGTTCCGGTTGTTGGCAAATTCCAGCGCCTTTAAGGTACGCATGGAATAACGCGGAAAACTGATTCCTATTATGACATCCTTTTTGCTGATACGCACCATCTGTTCAAACAGCTCGCTGGAACTGTTGGTGGTAAGAAGATGCACCTTGTCAAACATCAGGTTCAGGTAAAATGCCAGGAAACTGGCCAGCGGGGCACAGCTTCTGATTCCCACGATATAAATATTTCCGGCTTCCAGAATTGTAGACACTGCAAGTTCAAATGCATTATGGTCGATTTTGTCAAGCGTAGTCTTAATCTTGTCCGCATCCGAACGGAGTACGGTTTCCAGTATCTTTGACTGACTGATTCTTCCATAAGTAACCTCCATGCGCTGCACGGAATTTAACTTGTTGCGCACCAGTTCCTCTAAGGCTTTCTGAAATTCCGGATACCCCTTGTAACCGAGAAATGTGGCAAAACGAACAACGGTGGACTCGCTGATGCCCACCGTTTCTCCCATTTTTGCCGCTGTCAGAAACACTGCCTTGTCATAATTATCCGTAATGTAAGCTGCAAGCAGCTTTTGTCCCTTGCTCATGGAACTGTACCGGTTATTGATCCGGTTCAGCAGTTCATTTGTGTTTGCCATAATAAACCCCTTTTTACCTTCATATTACTGTTATAAATGATGTGCCCTGCCATGAAGCAATGTAACCGGCAGCGGAAACTTTGTTTTTTACCATTTTGTTTCCAGCATGTT
>CAYNOE010000174.1:230-6443 GCA_964398745.1 uncultured Lachnobacterium sp. | reverse complement strand
GATTCAGGAGCTTACCGAGCACCTTAAGGTAAACCCGAAGGATCACCATTCCAGAAGGGGAATGTTAAAAATGATTGGTCAGAGAAGAGGACTTTTGTCTTATCTGAAGAAAAATGATATTGACAGATACCGTTCCCTGATTGAGCGTTTGGGACTCAGAAAATAATTGTAAACAAGAGCGGAGTATTTATTCCGCTCTTCTTTTGTTGTATGCCCTGACAGTTTGCCGGGACCACTGAAAAGAGCATAAGTGCTTTATTAAAATAACCGTTTGGGCTTTTTTCAGTAGTTTCGGATGTTATGGCAGGCAATGCCAAAAGTAGTTAGAATTATAAGGAGAGAGAACATGTACAAAAGTTATTCAATGGAACTCGCCGGACGTACCCTTACGGTCGATATCGGCAGAGTGTGTGCGCAGGCAAATGGCGCTGCGCTTCTTAAATATGGTGATACAACGGTATTGTCAACGGCAACTGCTTCTGACAAACCAAGGGAGGGAATTGATTTCTTCCCGTTGAGCGTGGAATTTGAGGAAAAAATGTATTCCGTTGGCAAAATCCCGGGAGGATTTAACAAACGTGAAGGCAAGGCATCTGAAAATTCCATTCTTACTGCCCGTGTGATTGACCGTCCGATGCGGCCGCTTTTTCCAAAGGATTACCGCAATGATGTCACATTAAACAATATGGTTATGTCCGTGGATCCTGAGTGCCGTCCGGAGCTTGTGGCCATGATCGGGGCTGCCCTTTCCACAACAATTTCAGATATTCCTTTTGATGGTCCGTGCGCCATGACGCAGATGGGAATGAGGAATGGAGAGTTTATTGTAAATCCGTCCCAGAAAGACTGGGATGAAGGGGACTTAATGCTCACCGTTGCATCCACCGCTGAAAAAGTAATCATGATTGAAGCCGGGGCAAACGAGATTCCGGAAGCAAAAATGATTGAGGCAATATATAAGTGCCATGAAATCAACCAGACCATTATTGCATTTATCAGCCAGATACGCGAAGAAATGGGAAAGCCGAAGCATGAGTATACAAGCTGTGCGATTCCGGAAGAGATGTTTGCCGCAATCAGGGAAATTGTTCCTCCGGAGCAGATGGAGGAGGCTGTATTTACAGACGAAAAGCAGAAACGCGAAGCAAATATCAGTGAAATTACAGAAAAGCTGGAAGAGGCTTTTGCAGAGAATGAGGATTGGCTTTCCGTGCTGGATGAGGCTGTTTACCAGTACCAGAAGAAGACTGTCCGAAAGATGATTTTAAAAGATCACAAACGTCCGGACGGCCGTGCAATTGACCAGATTCGTCCGCTGGCAGCGGAGACTGACCTGATTCCAAGGGTTCATGGTTCTGCCATGTTTACCAGGGGACAGACGCAGATCTGCGATATTGTTACCCTTGCACCGCTTTCAGAGGTACAAAAGATTGACGGGCTGGATGAAAATATCACGATAAAGCGTTATATGCACCAGTATAATTTCCCGTCCTATTCCGTAGGGGAGACCAAGCCAAGCCGCGGACCGGGACGCCGGGAAATCGGTCATGGAGCGCTTGCGGAGCGTGCGCTCATACCGGTGCTGCCTTCGGCACAGGAATTTCCATATGCAATCCGTGCCGTGTCTGAAACTTTTGAATCCAACGGTTCTACATCCATGGCATCCACCTGTGCTTCCTGCATGTCGCTGATGGCTGCCGGGGTACCAATTAAGAAAATGGTTGCAGGTATTTCCTGCGGTCTGGTGACCGGGGATACAGATGATGATTATCTGGTTCTTACGGATATCCAGGGACTGGAAGATTTCTTCGGGGATATGGATTTTAAGGTAACTGGTACGCATGACGGAATTACAGCCATCCAGATGGATATAAAGATTCACGGTCTGACACGTCCGATTGTGGAAGAGGCAATTGCCCGTGCGAGGGAGGCAAGGCTTTACATTATGGACGAGGTTATGAGCAAGGCAATTGACAAGCCGCGCGCGGAAGTAAACGAGTGGGCTCCTAAGATTGAGCAGATTCAGATTGACCCGAACAAAATCGGGGATGTTGTCGGACAGAAGGGTAAGACGATTAACGAGATTATTGCGCGGACAGGCGTTAAGATTGATATTACCGAGGAAGGGGATGTTTCTGTCTGCGGTACGGACAAGGCTGCAATTGCAAAAGCCATAGAGATGATAAATATGATTACCACCGATTTTTATGAGGGACAGATTTTAACCGGTGTTGTTGTCAGCATCAAAGAGTTTGGTGCGTTCCTTGAATTTGCACCGGGCAAGGAGGGAATGGTTCATATTTCCAAAATAGCAAAGGAAAGAATCAACCATGTCGAGGATGTTCTGACGCTTGGCGACAAAGTAAAGGTTGTATGTCTTGGCAAGGACAAGATGGGACGGCTCAGCTTTTCCATAAAGGATGTTCCTGCAAACGCATAAACAGTTTTATGGAACCGTGCGCAACTGCGCACGGTTTTTCATATGTTACAGTATGAAAAACTGTGCGGAGGCAGATATGAACCGTGTAAAACAGATGGTACATGCGCAAAATGTATATAAACAGGGATATACCGGAAAAAATATCCGTATCAGTGTGCTGGATACAGGTGTATTTTTACACCGGGACCTGCGCGGGAATGTTCTGGGGTTTCTGGATTTTGTAAATGAGCGCAAAACAAGTTATGACGATAACGGGCATGGAACCCATGTGGCGGGGATTTTGTGCGGAAACGGCAGCATAAGAGGAATGGCGCCGCAGGCGGATTTGATTGCGCTTAAGGTTCTGGACAGGGAAGGAGGAGGGGAAACCAGAAGGGTATTGAAGGCACTGGAATGGCTGGAGGAAAACTGCAGAAAATATAAAATCCGCATTTTGAATTTTTCGGTCGGATTTCTTCCTGGCGCAGGGGATAAGGAGCAGCAGATGATTATGGATATGCTGGAGCATCTGTGGGATATGGGGATCACTGTTGTCACTGCAGCTGGAAACAACGGGCCGGGTTCTGGAACCGTGACCGTTCCCGGCATTTCAAGAAAAGTCATTACCGTGGGCGCCAGTGATGACGATCATCCTGGAAAAAATATGCCAAGGGGGTACAGCAGCAGGGGACCGACCGAGTGCTGCATTGTGAAGCCGGAAATCCTTGCGCCTGGAAGCGGTATTTTAAGTCTGGATAATAAGGGAAGCCGTTATGTCAAAAAAAGCGGAACATCCATGGCAACTCCGGTTGTATGCGGGGCGCTTGCCCTTGCACTGCAGAAGAAACCATCGCTAAGGCCGGAGGAGCTTAAGCTTTTGCTTTATCAGTCCGCGGAAAACCCGGGGGAAGAAACAGGTTCCTGGGGAATGCTGCATGTTGATAATTTACTCCGGTTGATATAGAATAAGATGCAAAGGTTGGAGGAACATACGATGAAACGGATTTCGAATATTATTTTTGGAAAACTGACACTGGGGGCGCTTATTATCCTGCTGCAGTTTGGCTGGTTTGTTTATTTAATTTACAGCGCGACAGCTGCAAACGCGGCAATCAACACCTGTCTTCAGGTGATTGCAGTCGCGCTTGCGCTGTATGTGGCGAACCGGGATATCCGGACATCCTATAAAATGTCATGGATTTTTCTGATTCTGTTTATGCCATTGTTCGGTTGTCCTGCGTATTTCATTTTCGGACATTCCGGGCTGACGAGAAAGGCGGCAAAACGCTATACAAAATACATGGAAGCGGTCCGGGAATACAGAAACGGGGACGGGGAAATCGAAGCGCAGCTTGGGAGGGAAGATTTTTATGCCCGCCAGCAGTCGCATTATCTTTTGGAATATGCAGGTTACCCGCTCTACAAAGAGGCGGACAGTACCTATTATAAAAACGCGGAGTCGGCATTTGTACAGATGCTGGAGGATTTAAAGGGTGCACAGAAATTTATTTTTATGGAATATTTTATCCTCGAAGAGGGGGAAATGTTTAATTCCATTGTGGATATTCTGGAGGAGAAAGCCAGGCAGGGGGTGGATGTCCGCCTGATTTATGATGATGTGGGAAGTATCCGGACGCTTGCGCCGCATTACGGACAGACCCTGGAAAAGAAAGGGATTAAATGCGTCTGCTTTAATCCGTTCCGCCCGGTTCTTTCCGTGGTTATGAACAACAGGGACCACAGAAAAATTACAGTAGTGGATGGAAAGATTGCCTATACGGGCGGTTTTAACCTTGCGGATGAATATATTAACCGGAAGAAAAAGTACGGATACTGGAAGGATGCAGGAATCCGTGTGACCGGAAGCTGTGTCTGGAGCTTTACCAGCATGTTCCTGGAAATGTGGGATTTTATCACCGGAAAAGAAGAGGATTATGAGACATACAGACGCTGCAGCATGGGAAGAGAGGCGGACGAAAAGACTTCCAGGGGATTTATCCAGCCGTATGCGGATTCCCCCCTTGACTATGAGGATGTCGGGGAAAATGTATATCTGAACCTGATCTGCCATGCAAAAAAATACGTTTATATTTTTACACCGTACCTGATTATCGGCTCGGAAATGAAAACCGCGCTTGTCAATGCCGCAAAATGCGGGGTGGACGTCCGCATCGTGGTGCCTGGCATTCCTGATAAAAAGCTGGTCTACATGCTTACGCAGTCCAATTTTGCGCATCTGATCAAGGGCGGTGTGCGGATTTACAAATATACGCCGGGATTTATCCATTCCAAGTGTTTTGTAGTGGATGACCTTTATGCAACTGTCGGTACGGTCAATCTGGACTACAGGAGCCTTTATCTGCATTTTGAATGCGGTGTCAGCCTCTGCCAGTCGGATACAGTTATGCAGGTAAAAGAGGATGCGGTTTCCACCTTTGAAGAGTGCCATGAAGTTACGCTTGACGAATGCCAGAGCAGGAAACTGCTGGTGAGGATGTTTATGGGGGCATTGAAATTATTTGCACCTTTGATGTAGTTTTGCTGGCGCAAAAACATTATAAGGAGCACCTGCCACATAAACCACTAAATATTGTAATTTCCACTTGCTTTTTCCACAATATCAAGTTACAATAGTTATTGCAACGCTTTGGAAAGCGGAGAAAGGATAAGCTATGGATATGACGGTCAGACTGCAGGTGTTTGAAGGTCCGCTGGATCTTCTTTTATATCTGCTGGATAAAAATAAAGTAAATATATATGATATTCCGATTGTGGAGATTACCGCGCAGTATATGGAATACATTGCGGAGATGAAAAGACAGGATCTGGATGTGTTAAGCGAATTTCTTGTGATGGCGGCGACCCTTATCGACATCAAATCCAAAATGCTCCTTCCGTCTGATCCGG
The DNA here is from genome assembly GCA_964398745.1 of uncultured Lachnobacterium sp. GTDB lineage: Bacteria > Bacillota > Clostridia > Lachnospirales > Lachnospiraceae > Roseburia. Next base: position 1,117 of record CAYNOE010000174.1, on the reverse strand, counting down.
ACAGTGAGGAAGAAGAGGAAGACCCGCGTGCCGAGCTTGTCCAGCAGCTTCTTGAGTACAAGATGTACAAGTGTATGGCATATGAGCTTAAGGACCGCCAGATGGACGCGCAGCGCGTTATGTTCAAGGAACCGACGATTCCGGACGAGGTGCTTGCGTATGAGGAGCCGGTAAATGTGGCAGAGCTTGTTTCTGATGTGACGCTTGCAAAGCTTAACGATATTTTTAAAAGCATTATGAAAAAGCAGAAAGATAAAATCGATCCGCTGCGTTCCAAATTTGGAAAGATTGAAAAGGAAGAAGTTTCCCTTGAAGACAGGATTGCAGAGCTTCTGGATTATGCGCTGGAACATAAACATTTCAGTTTCCGTGGACTTTTGGAGGCGCAGTCCAGCAAGGTGGAAATCATTGTTACGTTCCTTGCCATTCTGGAGCTGATGAAGATGGGAAAGATATTCATATCGCAGGAGCATATTTTTGACGACATAGAAATTGATTCAAAGGTTGCAGCCTGATGGGGTTTTTGTTATATGGAAGAAAAGAATTATAAGGCAATTATAGAAGCAGTTCTTTTTACGATGGGGGAATCCGTGGAACTGTCAAAAATTGCGGATACAATCGAACTGGATAAAGAGAAGACCAGACAACTGATAGGGGAAATGTCAAATGAATGGGCCGCACAGGGGCGGGGTATCACAATACTGGAACTGGACGGCGCATACCAGATGTGTACAAAGCCGGAGATGTATGAGTATTTAATCCATATTGCAAAACAGCCAAAACGCCGTGTACTTACGGACGTTCTTCTGGAAACGCTTTCTATTATTGCATACAAGCAGCCGGTCACCAAGGTTGAAATTGAAAAAATCCGCGGGGTATCCTCAGAC
>CAYNOE010000174.1:0-220 GCA_964398745.1 uncultured Lachnobacterium sp. | reverse complement strand
CTGGTGGAATACAATCTGGTCTGTGAACTGGGAAGGCTGGATGCGCCGGGGCGCCCGCTTTTGTTCGGGACAACGGAAGAATTTTTAAGAAGCTTCGGCGTACATTCCATAGACGAGCTTCCGGTTTTAAGCCCTGTGCAGGTGGAAGAATTCAAGCAGGAGGCGGAACAGGAAATGCTTGTCCGGCTGGATGTATAACCCGCAGGAATAAAGACAGCAA
>CAYNOE010000173.1:0-6471 GCA_964398745.1 uncultured Lachnobacterium sp. | reverse complement strand
TTTTTTACAATCCCCATAGCCTTCCCCTTTCTTCATTACTGTCTGTCCTTTTTTATCAGGAGACGGACTGCCTCTACCACAGTCCTGACTGCAGGTAATGTATCATGCACCTGCACATTGGAAAGTCCTTTTTTTTCACGTTCCTGGTTCGCCAGCGCCAGAAGGCAGGAACCCGTGCGAACGCGCAAAAAACTTCCCACTATAAGTAATGCTGCCGTTTCCATTTCAGAGGCAAGACATCCCATCCGGATCCATGCCTGCCATTTGTTTTCCAGCTCATATGACACGGGCATCACCTGCGGTTCATGCTGCCCGAAAAAAGAATCCTTGCTCTGCACTACCCCGACATGGTATTTAAATCCGTTATTTTCCGCCGCCTGAACCAGCGCATTTGTCACGGTAAAGTCCGATACCGCCGGATACTCCGGCGGTGCATATTCATGGCTTGTCCCCTCCATGCGGATGGCCGCGTTTGCAATCACCAGGTCGCCGCCTTTTACGTCCTCTTTCATTCCCCCGCAGGTTCCAATCCTAAGAAACGTATGCGCACCGCATTTGGCAAGCTCTTCAATTGCAATCGCCGCAGAAGGTCCGCCAATTCCTGTGGAAGTCACGCTCACCTTCTCCCCGTCCAGCATTCCTGTATAAGTGGTAAACTCCCGGCAGTCCGCAATTAGTTTCGCATCATCCAGAAACTGCGCAATTTTTTTGCACCGCTTCGGATCGCCCGGGAGAATCACGTATTTTCCGATATCCTCCGGTCCAACTCCGGTATGGTACTGCTTCCCGGAGCCCTGTGTATAATCTGTCATCATCTTTCCCCTCTTTGCTTTTGTTAAATGTAATATCTCCTTGCGGAGAAAGGAGCACATCTTAAGTCGTATCCCTGCAGGATACGACAGCGCATTATAGTTCCGCTTTAGTAGCATCTGCATTTAAAATCGCTTCGCGATGCAGATGCGCAGGTCATCATCCGTAACGGATGACGACATTTCGCGGAAGCGATGTACGTAGGTAATATCTCCTTGCGGAGAAAGGAGCACATCGCATTATAGTTCCGCTTCGCGGAAGCGATGTACGTAGGTAATATCTCCTTACGGAGATATTACATATTATACCAAGTTTTCTACTCAGATTTCAATACCTTTGCGAGGAGTTTTGAAAGAGGTTCCATGGCATTTTTGGCTTCTTCCACTGTATTCGTCTGTGCTCCCACCTCTACCAGCAGGGACTTCGGGCAGAAATGCATATTATAACGGTAGCCTTTCAGGTATATCCGTCTGGTCAGTCCAGGGTAATTTTCTGCCGCGGCAAGCTGCATCTGAAAAGAGAACGCCAGATTGTCCTCAATATATGGATTTTTCAGGTAAGCGATATCCCCTGTTGCCGTAGTCCGGCTTAATCCATTAAAAAACATTATCTGTGCCATTTTCTTTCCATTCTGCTCCGTAACGAGATGCGTCTTTTCATTTACGCCGTCCCTATGTAAATCAATCACGACCTGAACCGACGGATTGTCTTTTATAAGCTGCTCCACCGGCCCTGCGGCATTGGAATATGCGTGATCCCTGTCACCTGCATCATATTTCCCTTTGTGGTGCAAAACCTTAAATCCCTCTTTTTCGAGCAGATCAGTAAGGACATCCCCTACACCCATCACACTGGTGGAATCATCCCCGCTTTTTGAATCCTTATACCCTTCCTGTGAATGGGTATGGTAAATCAGAATCTGCGGACCGTCCACATTTGTGTCAACCGTTAAATCCGGTCCCAAAAGCTTACTGACATTAAGCTGCTCTTTTCCAATCGTTGTCGTATTGTCAATCTGGTAAAACGTTCTTCTTAAATAATCAAAATCCTCCAGTTTTTTCCGGTTAATTTTCGGTGGCTTCTTTTCTGTTTTTTCCGGTTTTGTATCCTCCGTTTTCCTGTCATCCCCGCTGGATTCCGAAGTCTGTTTTTTTACTTCTCTGGCTTTTTCCTGTTCCGCAGCTTCTTCATTTTCCGCAATCATCTGCATTGCCTGCATGTTCTCTATGGCAGCCTGGTTTTCATAATAGGAAAGATCCTCTTCCTTTGCCTCATACCACAACTGTTCTTCATTATATGCAATCGCAGGATACATGGAGGCGGTCACATCATTGTAAACATTTGGTCTGCCTTCTTCCTGCGCGCATATAAGTCCCGGCACATATACATTTAATACCCCGTTGTAAAATTTAAGCGACAGGTTCTGACCCATGCTTTTTGCCAGTCCGCCGCCCCACAGATACAGGAAGCATCCCACCAGCACCAAATCTATTATGATAAAGAAAACAAGAAACTCTCTCCTCAAACCATCACCACCTCAAAGCATTATATGCCCCTGTCTGCCTCCTTATTCCCAAGCAGTGCAATATTTAATCCTTCCGAAATTAAAAAACTGAGCTGTTTGATGGACTCGTCAATATTTTTTGGCGTCACAAAAAGTCCGTTTAACTGCGGGGATAACAGTTCCTTTGCCAGTTCCTGTCTCTCATGCTCATCCAGTTTCTGTAAATCCGAAAGCGACATCGCCTCAATCAGTGTTGTCATGGCGTCAGATACGATTGTTGCAGCATCCACCACAGTCGGAACGCCGAGGGAAATGACCGGTACCCCCACGCTTTTTTTGTTTAATGCATTCCGGTGGTTTCCAATGCCGCTTCCAGGAGTAATTCCGGTATCCGTAAGCTGGATTGTCCGTCCAAGCCTTTTTACATTTCTTGCCGCAAGGGCATCCACCGTAATTACGAAATCCGGCTTCGTTTCCTTTACCACACCGCGCAGGATTTCCACACACTCCATTCCCGTCTGTGCCATAACACCAGGCACAATTCCGCTGATTTTACTCACATCCTCATCCGCAAACGCATATTTTCCGAACTCGTTCATGATATGTCTTGTGATAAAAAGATTGTCAACCACCCTTGGCCCCAGCGCATCCGGCGTCACCTCCCGGTTTCCAAGCCCCACGATGAGAACAGACACCTCCAGTCCGTGTTTTAAATCCTTCTCCACATTTTTTTCCGGAATCATTTCCCTTAAAATCCCTGCCAGTTCCATGGAAATATCCCTGTGGTATCCTTCATCCTCTTCAATCATTTCCGGCGCCTCAATCGTCACATAAGTTCCACGCGGACGCCCCATTGCTGCGGACGCATTTTCCGTTTCAATCATGACAGTACTGACTACAACACCGTTTTCTTTTTTTTTCTCAAAAAACCGTACTCCCCTGATTTCTTTCCTGCTTTTCTGCAGGCGTTCCTGCGATTCCAGCGCAAGATCTGTCCGAATCGGATAACTTTCTTCTATCAATCCTTTCCCCTCCCTATCCTTTAACATACGCATTAAAGACCGTTTATGTAACATTTTTTCCCGATTTTTTAATTTTATGTATTGACAGATGGTGAAGCTTGGCATATTATAATATAGTATGTTTGCAGTGAGGCGTCCGTGTCTGTTTCGCTGCAGAAACAAAGCGAATTACTATTTGATATGGAGGTGTACAGATTGGCTAACATTAAGTCTGCTAAAAAGAGAATTCTTGTTACAGAAAAAAGAACGGCAAGAAATAAATCCATCCGTTCTGAAGTTAAAACATCAATTAAAAAAGTAGAAGCTGCTGTTGCAAACAAGGATAAGGCTGTTGCTGAAAGTGCCTTAAACAATGCAACCTCAGTTATTGAAAGGGCTTGTTCCAAAGGTATTTACCACAAGAACAATGCTGCCCGCAAGATTTCCCGTCTGGCAAAGCTGGTCAACAGCATTGCATAACCAGACTGCAGAATTTATTTAATTATGTAACTAATCACAACCCCCACTTCAAGTGGGGGTTGTGATTAACCGGTTTATTCTCCTGCTACTGCTTGTCCGTCTTCTGCCAGACTGGCAGAAAAAGTATCACCCGTGGACTCTTCCGCTATTCCAACACAGTTATCTGCAATTCTTCCGATATTATACATGATTCCTTCATAATACTTAAGAACCGCGGCATTGCATTTTTTCTTTTTAACACGGTTTAACAGTTCCTTGTTATACTGTCTGTATATCTTGCGCAGTTTATTTCTTTCTTTCGTAAGATTCCTGACAACATCCAGTTTTTCCCGTTCACTGGAACTGACTGCATCCATAAACATTTTCTGCGAAATTTTCATACATGTCCTGATTTCCTTTTTAGCTTCCTGCGACATTTTTTTCCCTTCCGCTTCCAGCCGGTCCCAGGATTCTGCAATTTCCCCGCACTGCCCCGCTATCCGCTCCACATGGTTTGCAAAGTAAAACATTCCGGCGGTTTGTTCAGATTGTGTTTCAGTCAGGTTTCCACTTGAAAACATTTTTGTCATGTAAACGGACAGATTGTCGTACAGACTTACAACGGCGGCAGAATTACTGGAATATTTTTCCCTGGCGGCACGCGGCTCTTTTCCGGAAATGGATTCCTTCAGGTATTCAAGGGTATCCGCCGTATGTTCCGTCAGGTGCCTGATTTCCCCCGAAACCAGATACAGCGCTGCCGCCGGCTGTGCAATCAGTTTCTCATCCAGAAAAACGGCATTGTATTCCTTTAATTCCATTTCATCCTGTCCCCTGACGATAAACATGACAATTTTTATCATGAAAGGAATTAACGGAAGCCAGATGAGTGTACATACCACATTGAATGTAGTATGTGCATTTGCAATCTGTCTGGAAATCACATCCACTTCATTCCCTTTTGGTGAAATAAACCGGACAAATGCAGCAAGTGCGGGAATAAATAATAAAAATAACATACTTCCCGTAATATTAAATACGCTGTGCGCGACTGCAGTCCGTTTTGCATTTTTTGACTGCCCGACAGATGCCAGAAGCGCTGTTATCGTCGTACCGATATTATCCCCGAGAAGAATCGGAATTGCACCCGCAAGTCCCATGACGCTTGTAACCCCGTCCGGTCCCGCCTGGGAAGCAAAATTCTGTAAGACTGCAATTGTCGCGGAACTGCTCTGTACGACAAGTGTCATGACCGCGCCAAGCACCACTCCGAGAACCGGGATATCAGCCACTTTTCCCATCAGGCTTATAAATACCGGACTGCCCGCCAAAGGTTTCATCACTTTACCCATGATTTCAATTCCTTCAAACAACAGTCCGAAGGAAAAAATAACCATGCCTATATTTTTTATTTTTTCTTTTTTCCCGGTAAAGTTCATCAGAAATCCTAAAAATATAATCGGATATATATAATCGGTTATTTTAAATGCCATAAGCTGTGCTGTCATGGTGGTACCGATATTTGCACCAAAAATCACCGAAACCGCCTGCGGCAGGCTCATCAGCCCGGCGCTGACAAATCCGATTACCATAACCGTTGTGGCAGAACTGCTCTGCAGCACAGCGGTCACCAGCGCCCCCGCAAGCGCGCCCATAACCGGGTTTCTGGTGAGCACGCCAAGTATCGCTTTCATTCTTTCACCCGCGGCCTTCTGCAGGGCGTCACTCATACTGTTCATTCCAAATAAAAACAGCGCCAGTCCGCCTGCCAGCCCGAAAATAATATTCACTCCATTATTCATAGCATAGTTTCCTCCCTGAAAACTGTATGTATTTCATTTCAAGATTATCAGAGCGGAATTTTCCCTGCTACCATACCTTTGTAAAATATATGTAAACTGTATGTAAACTATTTCATACTGTCTTTTATTATGTGTTTCCTGCCGTGCTATTATGCAATATCTTCCAGTTTATGGCGGATATAAGCAAATAAAGCGTGCTAATGTTAGCACGCTTTAAACAAATGACGCGGCTGCTTTTCCTATACAACAGCCTCTACGATTACTTTATTTTTAAACTTTATCTCCTTTATTCCGGTTTTCTTATTGCTGTTAAAGTTAAAGCTGAGCATATACCCCCTGCTTTTATGGTAGTATTCCAGATAATCCACGATGACATCCGTGCGTCCTGCATCCCTTGCCTCAATGTAATAATTGCCAACACCATTAATAATAGGCTTCAGATACAGCAAAAAAAATTTACGCCCATAAGTTTCAACAAACTTATCATCATTATCTCCATAAATCTCATTAAAATAATCAACGAATTTCTCTAGTACCAAATCCATATCCAACCTATTATTTTTAATAAACTGGATTCTGTCACTTTCCCCTTTTGAAAAAATTTCGCTTTTAACTGCTTCCTCTGCCATAAAAAGATTCAGCAGATACATCTCAAAAATACGGTTTGCAATTGCAACATGGTCATTTTTTTCAGTCAGGAAACCAAACATTACTCCTATACTAACAGCTTTCTCATCCGGACTAAACGGTATTCTCCTGCCCTGGTACAAAATGCTTTCAATCATGAAGCGCAATTCCCTCTTTTGACCATGCCCTGCCCGGATTTTTAAAACCGTCACTTCCTGCAATTTTTTCATCAATGCGTTTGCATATGGATGATACAAGAACCGGATAT
>CAYNOE010000172.1:1809-6520 GCA_964398745.1 uncultured Lachnobacterium sp. | reverse complement strand
TTTTTCTTTGTTGTGACTGTGCTTCCTGTTCTTTTCCCCCCAAAAAATCCAAAAGGAAAGAGGCAGTGTAGGCTACAGTGCCTCTTTCCTGCGGTTTAATTCATTTTTTTCATACGGGACTTTTCCTTTTAACAGCTCATTTTTAACAAAGGAAAATGTCTCCTTTTCACCTTTTTTTGCCAGCATGGTTAAAAGATAGGCGAGCATTGCCTCTGTATCCTCGTGAATCATATATTTATTCTTTCCTTTTTCGAAATAGGAAAGCGGGCTTTCGTCCGTGTATTTGTCTTTCTGGTAGTTTTTGGATGCGCTCACGCGGTCAATAAACATTTCCGCCACATAACGGACAGGCATTTTCATGCCGGTCATTCCGGAGTGTTCGCTTGTTTCGTCGGTTGCAATGTCGTAATCAATCCAGTATTCCATATGGTGCCTGTTACGCCCCTTATGGTGCAGCCACGCCAGCGAGCAGCCCCTGTCCTCACGCTCGGCGTTATTCGGGCTCATATACCCCTTGTAATACTTACAGCCTACCAGAAATTCCGTCGGCATATACTTGCTCAGGTCGTGCAAAAGCCCCTGCCGGTACAGCCCGACCTGAAAGCATCCCTTCATCACGAGATGCCGGTGCCTTGTAATGGTACAAAAATGTTTCCAGGCTTTTATCACTTATTCTGTCACCTGCCTTTTTTTCATCTGCCGCTCTTCCGGCGGGGTTTTCCCGCTCACCAGCACACAGACGGTCTGTGGACGGATATTAATCCGCTCTACAGCGCACAGCTTCGGCTCATCCAGATACGGCATTTTATCATCCGAGGTATCAACGACAAGATACCAGTGCCGGCCTTTGGAAAGCTTCGGAAGCGCAAGCGGGGACATGGACAGCATAAAATTATATGCCACATACACATCCTCGGCATTTTTTATGCCTTTTATATCCTTCTGCGAATGGGCATAGGCGCCGCAGTACAGCATTCCCAGGCTCTGTCTGCCGCGGAAGGAATCCATCACCCATGCATTTTCCCCGTGGAAGGATAAATCCGGACATCCCAGGGAACGGTAATCCGCAAATTTAAACGGCTGTTCATTCGTAATAATCGGATGATTTTTACGGAATTCTATCATTTTCTTTAAAAACTGAATCTCTTTCCGGTGCGATTTTTCGTTTTTCCAGTTCAGCCAGCCGGTTTTGTTGTCCTGGCAGTATGCATTATTGTTTCCCTGCTGGGAATTCATCATCTCGTCTCCCGCCCAGATTAACGGTACCCCCTGGGCCAGCATGAGCATGACGATACTGTTGCGCCATTTCATACGGCGGATGCTGTTTATGTATTTTTTTCTGGAAGGACCTTCCTCGCCGTAATTACTGCTGAAATTCCAGATATTGCCGTCTTTATTGTCCTCCCCGTTTTCCATGTTATGTTTTTCATTGTACATAAAGGTGTCCGCAAGCGTAAATCCGTTGTTGCCGGACATAAAATTGACGTATCCCCAGTGATAGCCCTGCTTACGCTGCTGGTCCGCAAAATCGCGCAGGTTGCCGTCCTGGTGATTTAACAGCCGTCTTGCCGGGTACATATATTCATCTTTGTATACATAAAGATTTTTGTATTTCCGCTGCTTATTGACCACGCGCTCGTCAAAACCGGTATAAAAGATCTTGGTCCTGCTTAAGAGGTCATCCTGCACAATTGCCGTAATGGGCAGGTTTCCCCCAAGCAGGTGAAAACCGTCCACATGATACTCAAGCACCCAGAAATGCAGGGCCTGCAGTATCAGGTTGTGGCTGGTATCTTCCGGAAAATACATTTCCATGACACATTCCATTTTGTTTTCATGCAGTCTTTTTACAAATGCTTTGTATTCTGCGGACGCCCTGTCCGGTTCTGCCGCATAGGAAGCCTTGACTGCAAAGTATTCTCCCTTTTTATATCCCCAGTAATTCAGCTTTAATGCTTTTTTCTCCTGCTTTTTCGGCGGTTTTATGAGATCATCGTTTTCTTCCCTCCAGTGGATATAACGGGGAAGTTTTTTGGGTTCCCTGGGAAATTCCAGTTCTTCAAATTCATACACCGGCATCAGCTCAACGGTTGTAATGCCAAGCTTTTTTAAATACGGAATCCGGTTCATGAGCGCACGAAATGTTCCCGGCGCGCTTTTGGTGCCGGAATCCATGGTAAACCCGCGCACATGAAGTTTATACATAACCATCTGCGCACGGGAAATCTCCGGCGCACGGTCTTTTCCCCATTCAAATGCATCCTGTGTAAATCCCCCATATATTTCATACCGCTGGTTAATGCGGGAAAGGTCGTTCCATCTGTGCCTTCCCATGATTGCCCTGGCATACGGATCCATGACCTTTTTCCCGTTAATCTCAAAGTAATAAACATATTTCCCTGCTTCCAGATTTTTAACGGCAACCGAACGAAGAGATCCCAGACAATATTCCTCCGGAACCGCTATCTTCTGAACCGCGCCTGTTTCCTTATCCAGCAGTACAACTGCACACCGGTCTTCTTTTTCCCCGCAGAATGTGAAGCTGGTCCACTCCTGTTGCTGCGTGACCCCCAGCTTTGCATAATTGCCTTCTCTTGTTATTGTTTTCATTCTTTACCGTCCATCATGCTAGTATACTGTTATCAAGCATTATACCCTTTTTCCTCCCGTTTGTATAGGGTTTTCTTTCGATTTATTAATTGACAAGCCTGCCTGCACTCGCTTATAATAGTAAAAAATACATTAAAAAGCACGGAAAAGAGGTTTATTATGGAGGAAAAAACAATTGCGATTCCGGTACAGCCGGAAGAGGCTGACGATATCCGCGTCACGCTGGAACTGGACGGCGGGGAGGTAGAATGCGAAATCCTTACGATTTTCGAGGCTGATGGCCATGATTATATCGCTCTTATGCCGTTAAATCCGGACGGCACTGAAAATGATGACGGGGAAGTCTATCTGTACCGTTATGCAGAGGATAAAGAGGGGCTTCCGCAGATTGACACCATCGACAACGACAGGGAATATGAGATTGCCGCCGACCGCTTTGATGAATGGCTCGACGAAAATCTCTATGATGAAATGGAGGACGATGAGAGCGAAACATAAGGCAGAGGCCTTATGTTAAGACAAGTCCTGCTTCTTCTATGAAGCGGGATGGCTCTGTTTCTTTATTTCTGAGCGTTTTTACGCAGCAGAGTTCCAGCCTGTCTTTTGCGCGTGTCAGCCCCACATAAAACAGCCGTCTTTCTTCTTCCAGATCAGCTTCGAGAACTGCCTTTTTATAAGGCATAACTCCCTCGTTTACATCCAGAAGATACACTTGTTTAAATTCCAGCCCTTTCGCGCTGTGTAAGGTTGCAAGCGTCACAGCGTCTGTGTCTGCGCTGTTTCTTTTTGCCTGCTCTTTAAGTCCTGCCTGGTAAGCTTCAATATGGTCAGACCACTCCTTAAACGTCTTTTTGGTTTTTGCACTGCTTTGGATTTCATCCGCAATTTCATAAAACTCTTCTTTACTGGTATTTTTATAGTCTGCAAATTCCTTCAGATAATCATCATAACCGATTCCCCGCCTGATATAATTTACAGCCGCATAGGGACTTAATCTGCTTAAATGCTTCATGTCATACTGAAATTTTTCAATCCGCTCCGCAATCCAGGGCTTGTCACCGTACATCTTCATCCACTCTTCAAACGAAATCTCCTGCGCATAAAGGCTGTCCCGTCCGATATAACGTTTCGGCTTGTTCATAACAGACAAAAAATCCGCCCGGCTTCTGCTTCCCTGTGCAATCCTTATGTATGTAAAAATATCCTTTGCAATCCAGTGTTCGTAAAGATCCGGAATCTTATCTTTTGCGCGGAACGGAATGTTTGCGGACATAAGCTGCTCCATTAAAAACCCCGGCTGGGTATTTGTCCTAAACAGTACTGCAGTTTCCGAAAACGGGATTCCCTCCTCCTGTGCCTTTTTTATCTGCTCCGCAATATAGGCGTTTTCTTTCTGCGAATCCTCAAACAGCCTGCATACAACGGGACTTTTCTCTTCCCGTTCTGCTGTCAGATTCTTTCTGTAACGTTTTTTATTATGCACAATAAGCTTTCCTGCCGCTTCCACGATTGTTTTGCTGCAGCGGTAATTCGTATCCAGCGTCACTTGTACGGCTGTTGGGTAATCTTTCTTAAATCCTAACATAATTTCCGGCTTTGAACCTCGGAAACGGTAAATTGACTGGTCATCATCCCCGACAATAAACAGATTGCCTTCCTGCCCGCCAAGCATTTTCATAATATCCCACTGAATGGGATTGATGTCCTGGAACTCATCAATCAGTATGTAGCGGTATTTTTTCTGCCATGCCGAAAGGATATCCTTCCTCTGCGAAAACAGGTCATAGGTATAAACCAGCATATCGTCAAAATCAATCAGCCGGTTTCCCTTTAAACGTTCTTCATAATTTTGGTAAACACTTCTAAAAACCTCTTCCCCGCAGTGGCTGGAATAAAAACGCTCCAGCGGAATCCTCTCATTCTTTATTTTTCCGATTTCTGCAAGAATACCGGCAATCAGCTCGCTCTCTTCCTGGTATTCGAGATGGTAATGGGAAAGAATCTCCCGCATAAAACCATATCTCTGCTCCTCTGTTACGATATTACCGTTTTCAAAATGATACGCGTATTTAAGCACCATGAAAAAAACGGAGTGGAAGGT
>CAYNOE010000172.1:0-1799 GCA_964398745.1 uncultured Lachnobacterium sp. | reverse complement strand
AAGGTTCCGAAAGTCACCCGGCTTTTATTGCTTTTTGTCTTTGCCAGAAAACGCTGCCTCATTTCCTGTGCCGCTGCCCGGGTGAATGTAATGACAAGGATATTTGACGGATTCACCCCGTATTTTTCTATTAAATTAACGGTTCTCTCAGTGATTACAGCGGTCTTCCCGGAACCGGGTCCCGCAAGGACAAGCATCGGGCCATCTTTATGCGAGATGGCCTTCTGCTGTGATTTGTTATAGTTCATTGGCATTCCCCAGCATTTCAATGCCCTTACGGATACGCGCAAGGGATTCTTCTTTTCCAAGTACTTCCATCAGCTCTGTCGCGCCGCCCGGTGTCATCTGTTTCCCTGAAACCGCGGTTCTGAGCGGCCACATGACATAGCCGTTTTTTACGCCCTTTTCTTTTACATAGGCAAGCAGCGTTTCATACAGTGCGTCATTGCTGTAATCCTCCTGTGCTTCCAGAACCGGAAGCAGGTCTGTTAAAACGGCAAGGGACGTTTCCCCGGTTGTCTTCATCTTTTTATGGGCATACATGGACACATCATATTCCGGCAGTTCCTCAAAAAAGTCAATGTGATCCCTGATATCCGGAAAGATTTCAATTCGTGTCTGCACCATTTTTGCAATTTTCTTCAGGTCATAGTCCTTTGTAATGACCTCTTTTATATATGGAAGCGCATTTTCATAGAATACATCGAAATCCATTTTTTTCATGTATTCGCCGTTCATCCATTTAAGCTTTGTGAAGTCAAATACAGCCGGTGATTTACTCATGTGAAGATAATCAAATTTTTCTATCATTTCCTGCATGGTCATGATTTCTTCATTGTCGGAAGGGCTCCAGCCTAAGAGCGCAACGAAATTCACAACTGCTTCTGTCAGAAATCCCTGCTCTATTAAATCCTCGAAGGAAGAATGCCCGCTGCGCTTGGAAAGCTTCTGGTGGTTTTCATCCGTAATTAACGGACAGTGGATATACACAGGTATTTCCCACCCAAACGCCTCGTAAAGACGGTTGTACTTCGGGGATGAAGACAAATATTCATTCCCCCTTACCACATGGGTAATCCCCATCAGATGGTCATCTACCACGTTTGCAAAATTATAGGTCGGATAACCGTCGGATTTAATCAGAATCATATCATCCAGCTCTGCGTTGTCAACCGTAATATCACCATAGATTTCATCATGGAAGGTAGTGGTTCCCTCGGTCGGGTTATTCTGTCTTATGACATACGGCTTATTTGCCGCAAGGTTTGCCTCTACCTCTTCCTTTGAAAGCGACAGGCAATGCTTGTCGTAAACGGAGATTTCCTTGCCAGCCACAGTTGTTTTTAATCCTTCGAGCCGTTCTTTATCACAAAAGCAGTAATATGCCTTTCCCTCATCCACAAGCTGCTTTGCATATTGTAAATAGATACCCTGCTCCTGCCTCTTACTTTGGATGTACGGACCCACTCCCCCGTCCCTGTCGGGACCTTCATCATGAATCAGCCCAGTCTCTTTTAAGGTGCGGTATATAATATCAACCGCGCCTTCCACATAACGTTCCTGGTCCGTATCCTCGATTCTTAATATAAAATCCCCGCCTGCATGTTTTGCCACAAGGTAGGCATACAATGCCGTACGCAGGTTTCCGACATGCATTCTTCCTGTCGGACTTGGGGCAAATCTGGTTCTTATTTTGCTCATTGCTACATTCTCCTGTCTTTTGTTTTTTTGTAACTATTCAGAACCCCGCCTCATATATGGGGCGGTGGCTCTATTCGAGCCACCCTGGAATAAGATAA
>CAYNOE010000171.1:0-6529 GCA_964398745.1 uncultured Lachnobacterium sp. | reverse complement strand
TTAAAGAATTATATACTAATTGATGACAATAGGATTAAATTGATAAAACCAATAAGGAAAATTTAAAAATATAAATTATAAATATTATTTTTTGACATTTAAAAAAGCAAAAATGCTGATAAAAATGCTATGGAATAATAAATTAAATATCTTGTATCTTTTTTCAAGTGTGTAGGTTGGGATTAATTTAACAATATGTTTACATAGATAGCTGAATAGTTTCATTAAAATTACAATAGACATATTATGGGGGGTGTAATAAACCAAGTAAAAACATGGAATGTTATGATAAACAACAAAATTATAAGGTATTTTTGTGCTATAATCTCAAAGTAATTTCTTTGTACATTATGTAAACTGAGTATGTTTTTTGCTTTTTCTATGTAAATACGTTATACTATTTCCGAGAAGCCGGTATTCGAAATGAGAAGGAGAAGCGGTGTGATAAAGAAGCTGAAAAAAAACAATCAGGAGAAAAAGATTATACTGATTGTTGGAACTCTTATTCTGTGTGCTATTGTTTGCCGTTTGATTTCTAAGTATGATATTGTGGATGATGCATTGAATTACCTGTCTTCGCTGGTGCGTATGGTGATTTATATGGGAATAATTATCGTATGGGGTATTTCAGTGAGAATTCGTGTATTAAATCGCAACATACGAAAATATATGCTGATGGTAGCAGTATTGTTGCTGTTTTGGTTCGTGATAAGAAGCTGTAAATTCTTCTTCCTGGTGGGAATGCCTACTTTGCAGTATTACTGTTGGTACAGTTATTACATACCATTGATGATGATTCCTCTGATTGGGATTTATCTTGCATCTAGCCTTGGTAAACCTGAAGAATATATTTTGCCGAAATTTTTAAAAGTCCTTATAGTTCCGACAAGTCTGCTTGTTTTACTCATTCTTACTAATAATTTTCATCAGATGATATTCGCTTTTCCACTAGGAATAAAAGATCCGGATGCGTTGTACGTATACAGACCGTTTTATTTTGTATGTATTGGCTGGATACTTACGGAAGTTATAGCTTTTATTGTCCTGCTTCTGATACGAACACGTGTGCCCAATAAAAGAAAAAGGATATGGGCACCGATGATACCTGTAGTGGCAGGATTTTTGTATGCTATCGGATATATTACGGGAAATTCTGTTCTCTTCATAATTATAGGTGATATAACAGCTTTTTTGACTCTAATCATACTGGCTGTCTGCGAGAGCTGCATACAGAGCCGGCTGGTTCCTTCTAATATGAAATACCGTGAGTTGTTTAATGCATCGACGATAGGGGCGCAGATTGTGGATGAATCTTACAATATATGTTTTTCATCAAATAATGCAAAGGTGCTTCCGAAGGAATTGATGCGCTGTACGGAGGAAGGCCCTGTGGAAATGGGTAACGAAAGGTTATCCGGCGCTCCGGTAACTGGCGGACATGTGTTGTGGATCGATGATATTTCGATGGTTCAGGATGTTCTGAAAAAACTCAGGAGAATAAGCTCTCGCCTTTCTGAAAATAATAATATTTTGAAAGCAGAGGTAGAGCTTAAAGAAGAACAGGCGAAGGCGGATGAACACAGGCGTATATATGATAAAATAGCGGAAGAAGTGGAGCCGCAGATAAAAAAAGTGGAATCACTGCTGAAAATACCGGACAATCCTGTTAAAGCAAGAGAAAATTTGGGAGTTATATGTGTTATAAGCTCATATATAAAGCGTCTGGGAAATCTGATCCTTCTTGGGGAAGAATCTACTTTTCTCATGTCGCAGGAGCTTGAGTACTGTCTTCGGGAATCTATGGAAAATTTAAGATCCTGCGGGGTGGCGGGATCTCTTTCATGCAGATGTGAAGGAATACTGTCAAAGGACTCTGCAGTGGCTGCATATGTTTTTTTTGAAATGGTACTGGAAGATGCACTTCCGACAATGAATGCGATACTGGTAAATCTTAAAGTCGAATCTGAATCCGTTGAGATTACGTTTTCCATATCGTGCGAATTGTCGTCCATAAATCCGGACAGAGAGTTTCTGGCGCGGTATAATGCGGCGGCAATTGTATCCAGACAGGAAGAGGATGTACATATCACATTTATTTTGCCGAAAGCAGGTGATATAAAATGAAAACGATATTTTCTCTTTCGGATGCAGGACATTCTCTGCTGCTGATATTGTTGTTTTTCGCTTTTAGTTTTCAACTTTTTGTGTGCTGCATGGTATATTTTTCCCGAATAAAATGGATCCATTGCAAAGTAATGTCCATACTGACAGTCATATCACTTTTACTGCTGAGCTTTATCTCATCAGGGACTTACAGGCAGACTGTTGATAAGCAGATGTGGGAGGTTACGCGAAAAGTGATGGATATTCCGGCGTGGTCTGTATTCGCATTTATCGTACTGACTGCAGGATATGCATGTTGGATTTTGTGGTATGAATTGAAGTACAAAGCGGCAAATATCACGGCAGCATCTGTTAGAGAAGGTGCTGATTTAATGCCTATGGGTCTATGCTTTTTTAAAGGTTACGGGCAATTGATTCTGGTGAACATAAAAATGAACGAACTCAGTCATGTGTTATGTGGTGAGGATTTACAGAATGGAGAAAGTTTCTGGCAGACTGTTTCCAAAGGCAATCTGAAATCAGGAGCAAAAAGGAGCCGTATAATCGATGTACCTGCAGTGATACTGGAGGATGGAAGTGCGTGGGTATTTGACAGACAGATAATTTATCTGGAGGGTGAGGAAATCGTACAGGTGACAGCAATGGATGTGACGGAGCTTTATGATTTGTCCAATAAACTGAAAGAGGAAAACGCCATGCTGCGTAATATGAATGCAAGACTTAAAATGTATAAATTTAAAGCAGATGAATTAACAAGAACACAGCATAGGCTTGCCATGAAAGTCCAGATACATGATTCAATCGGACAGAACCTGATGATGACACGATATTATCTGACCCAGGAAGGATTGGAGCAGTATCCAGCTCCGTTAATCCAGAGATGGCAGCAAACGATTGATTTATTCCGTCTTGATGTAGAGTATGACAAACCGAAGGGGGCATTCAGATACCTTACTGATGCAGCAGAATCTGCAGGTGTTGAAGTTGTGTTACAAGGAGAAATACCGCAGGAGAATAGAGTAGTAGAGCTTATAACAGCTGCGGGTGCTGAAGCTCTAACAAATGCGGTCCGTCATGCCAACGCCAAAAGGTTTGAGATGAAAGTAACTCGGACTGATATGGTATACAGTGTTGTCTTTACCAATGACGGGCGGCAACCGGAACAGCCATTACATGAAGGTGGGGGTCTTGCGGGGATTCGTAGATTTATCGAGAATGAAGGTGGTACTATGACCATTACTGCAGATCCGAATTTTTCGCTGACGGTTACGATTCCGAAGGAAAGGAAGGTAAATATGATATGAGTAAAAATGTACTTATAGTCGAAGACGATCCTATGGCACGAAAACTCTTTGAAATCATACTGAAAAACAGCAATCGCTATAAAATTGAGGCAGCCATCGAAAGTGCATCGCTGGCAGAGTTTTATTGTATGACCAGCCCTATAGATCTTATTCTTATGGATGTTTGTACTGCACTGCATGCAAGCGGATTGGACGCGGCAGCCAAGTTAAAGAAAAAATATCCTCAGATTAAGATAATAATAGTTACGAGCCAGCCGGAATGTGATTTTATCGATAGAGCAAGATCAGGCGGTGTGGACAGCTTCTGGTATAAAGAACCGTCCGAGGATATACTGCTTGAGATTATGGACAGAACTATGGCGGGGGAGTCGATTTATCCGGATATGACTCCGATGTTGAAGCTGGGGATGGCCAGCAGTATAGAATTCACACCGAGAGAACTTGAGGTTCTGCGAGAACTCATCAGTGGGGATACAGATGACATAATAGCGGAACGGCTTCATCTTTCGGTACATACCGTAAAAAAACATATCAAAAATATGTTTCAGAAAACCGGGTTCACATCCAGGACTCAACTGGCGGTAATGGCCAGAGAAAGCGGGCTGGTAATCAGGGGCTTTTAATAAATATGAAAACACCTCTTTAATCATGATATGTACCCAGAATTCTGAACACAATGAAATAGAATCATAAACACAAGGATGTTTCCCGATACTTAACGGGAAGCATCCTTGTGTTTTCTTCTGAATCCTTTCGCTATTGTAATAATAGATATATTCATCATTATTTAAGGAGTGTTTTTTGCAAATTATATAAAACAGGAAAAGTATTCTTTTGGGTGATGTGCAATGACAGGAAAATTGTTAGAATATTCTCGCCAATAGATGATTAGAGGAACCAGGGAGGTGATATGTTGCGAACTGTGGTAATAAGCACGCAGAATCGCCTGTTGTCCGGAGCAATCATCATGTATATGCGGGAGCGGAGCGAACTTAGACCAATACGTGTTCTAGAGGATAACAATGAGGAGCCGCTTAAAACATGCAAGTCGGTTCATGCTGACGTTCTGCTTATGGAAGTTACCAGAATACCGCCTTATACTTTTTCACAACGCAGGAATATAGCCTCTCAGATCAGAAAGATTTTGCCGTCGTGTAGAATTGCATTTATTTGCGATGAGAATGCAAATCCGGAGGATGCAAAAAAAGTGAAAGAACTTAACAAAGAGAACGGCATAGACACATTTTTTTACAGCTCCGTAACAGGGGAATATCTGGTTGATATACTGGATACGTTATAAAATAAGGCAGTTATTTCATATAAAAATTAAAAAATTATATCAAGAGAAGGAGAAAGAAAATGAAAAAGGCGATTGTGTTATTGTTTTCAGTGATGTTGATGTTTGTTTTTACCGCATGCGGAGGAGGAGATGGCGGCTCTGAGAGTAAAAGTGATGATAAATCCGATCCGAATGTAATACAGATAGGTGACTACACAGCAGAATATAAAGGCTATGAGATTGTAAAGGACTATGATGGAGATGATGCCATTATTGTAACCTGGAATTATACCAATAACGGAGAGGAAGCAGAGTCATTCACGTGGGCATTTAACTATACGTTGTTTCAGGATGGGATAGAGTTGGAATACGGTACTGTATTTATCGAAGACAGTTATGATACTGTTGATGAAAACATGAATACGGAGATTAAACCGGGAAATTCACTGGAAGTAAAGACAACAAACAAACTTGGAAATCTTGAAAGCCCTGTGGAAGTAGAGTTTTCAGACCTAATGGGAGATGATACAGCCTCAATGGAAATCGATATTACAAAATAAGTCTGCTGTGTTAATGGAGGATAAGTTTTATGAAAAAAAAGATCCTAGTTGCTATAACGATATTGATATTGTGTGTTGCTTTTGTTTCCTGCGGTCAGGATATGGCTGACAGTCCGCATGTAGGGACATGGAAGGGTGTTGATGCGAGTTATAGCGGCATAAGTATGTCGGTAGAGAGCATTATCGGCGGAGAAATGACATTTGAACTGAAAGATGACGGAAAGTGTATACTGAATATCGCAGGTGAGGAGGAATCGGGCAAATGGTCTGAGACTGAAGATGGCTTCAGCATAGAAGATGAGCTGGATTTCAAGGTTGACGGCGATAAGGCGACTCTGGATTACAGTGGGGTAATTATAACTCTGGAAAAACAGTGATTTTTTCTATCATAAGCCATAAATCGTCATAGTGATGATTTATGGCTATTTTCATAAAACTGTTCATTATCGAGAGTAGTATTGCTGTTTGTGTGTCGAGAGTATATCAACAGAGTGCGGCAAATAAGGAAGGAGCAAAACATGGGGCTTATTAAAGCGGCAGCAGGTGCTGTAGGCGGAATGATGGCGGATCAATGGAAAGAGTTTTTTGTATGTGATTCAATTGAAGAGGATGTACTGGTTGTAAAGGGGAATAAGCAGGCATCGGGAAGATCATCCAATACGAAAGGCGAATCAAATGTTATATCCGACGGATCAGCGGTTTCCGTTGCTGACGGACAATGTATGATGATTGTTGAACAGGGTCGGGTCATAGAGCTTTCAGCAGAACCAGGGGTCTTTATTTATAAAAATGATTTAACACCGTCTGTATTTGCAGGAAACCTGAAAAATGATCTTAAAGGGGCTGCGAAGGATGCCTGGGAGCGATTTAAATTCGGAGGAGGTCCCGGAAAAGATCAGAGAGTCTATTATTTCAACACCAAGGAGCTGCTCGGGAACAAATATGGTACTGTCAACCCGATTCCGTTCAGAGTCATGATTGATCCCTCGATCAACAGATTTCTTGGTATTTCGGTGCGCTGCAATGGAGAATATTCTTATAAGATTGTGAATCCTATGCTGTTTTATACCAATGTATGCGGCAATGTGCAGAATGAATACGGCAGGGAGGAGATCGACAGTCAGCTGAAATCGGAGCTTCTGACAGCACTGCAGCCGGCTCTTGCAAAAATATCAACGAAAGGGATTGATTACAGCGAGATTCCACTCTATACGAAAGATATTACTGAAGCGCTCAACGAGGAATTATCTTCCCAATGGGCT
>CAYNOE010000170.1:0-6564 GCA_964398745.1 uncultured Lachnobacterium sp. | reverse complement strand
CCCGGTCTTCATGTCAAACCGGAATTGTTCCACCACTTCCCCTGTATCATAAACGCTTTTTGTATAAATAATTTCTCCCACATCTTTATCAAGATCCATTTCATACAGATACCGCACCCCGTCTTCCAGCTTTTCCAGATTTCCTATCCAGTACGGATAACCGTACTGTTTATCCTGCTCCATCAAACAGTTGGATACTTCCACACTGACTCCTTCATCCGTCAACAGCGGATAATCACCGTCTGGATATTCTCCGATTCTGGCATCCCTGCCAATCTGTTTTAAGTAACCGGCGGCATAAACCCGTTCCTGCCTGGTCAGTTCCTCATCGTCAGCTTCGTTTACGTTAATACAGCGCTCCCAGTATTTTTCCGGAAACAATTCATGAATGGAAGAGATATAATATCCCCCGTCCCTCGGCATTCTGTAATCCTCCAGTACATAACCCTTTTCTTCATCAAAGGAAAAAACAATTACAGCCGGAATCACGCCGCTTCCGGCACCTTTTATAAATCCCCCGTTTTCAAATCCGTACTCACCGTACATTGTCAGTGCATACACGGTGGTTTCGCTGTTTTTTCTTCCTTTCCCAGCAGAATATGACCTTCCCCCACACATTCCAGAGGGCCATAGTCGTCAGCATTATGGGAAAGCACAGCCTTTCCAACGGCTTCGTCCAGGTCGGTGACTGCTGCTTCTTCCTTTTCTTTAAACAGCTGGTACTGTTTCCCCGGTAAATCGGTATTTACAACCGTATTACCTGCGGGCTGCAGGATTGTCTGTACTGCTTCCGGCTTTAAGGTACTTACACTGACAAGACAGACTGCTGCGGTAAAAATAGAAAGTATACATACCAAAGTCACTGCTTTGCTTTTATGTGCTATTTTCTGTATTCTCTGCTTCATGTTTTTTCCTCCTCCTGTCATGGTCGTTGCGACTGATATATAATCCTTTGTTCTGGTTTTTATCGGTACAAGTCCAAGCAGCGTCCTGCCATATGAAAAGCGTTCATTTTCCCCAAGCCGCTTCAGTGCTGCTTCATCGCAGGAGAGCTCGCAGTCCTGCTTTGACAGATATGCACAAAGCCACACCAAAGGATTCCACCAGTAACAGATAACACATAAACAGCGCAGAACATCCTGTGAACCCATAATTGAACGTAACATTTGATCCTAACTCCTTTTCCACCCACATTTCATAATCCCCACTTGGATTGGTATTAGATGTTACGGTTGCAGAAGCCTGATGATAATCAGGGGACTTATGTACCAAAACTGATTCCCCATCCATTAACTTTGTTACTGAAAGATTGAATGATGCCGCCTTTGTAATTCCCGTGGACACAAAAACAACTGCCAGCGCTGCCAAAACTCCCAATGACATTTTTCTTAAATTGATTCTCTCATTCATAATGAATTCTCCTTTCGTAAATACCAGTTCATTTGCTGACTGGCTGTTGGCTGATACGATTCAGAAAATATCTTTCTGTCTGCTGACTCCTGAAAGAAACCATATCCGAACCGGTCTTCCATTAATGGGATTTTTTGTTTCTCTTGTTTTCCTCTGCCCATTCCATTACCCTGGCAGATTCCTCCGGCTGGAACTTATCCCACGGGGATGCCTTGCACACGGCATTTTCTGCCGCCTTTTCCGCAACCCTAACTATCAGTTCCGCTGCTTTTTCTTTCAGCATGAGCATACACCTCCTTCCCAATTATCATTGATATAACAATTTCTGAAATATTGACCCAGAAAACACAAGCCATTCTCCGGTCAATTATCCAGAAAATCATTACCACTAAATATGCAGCTGCCATATAAACCAAGGAACGTTTTCGGCTTTTTCTGTATGTTTCCCTATTCAGTTTTTTATTTGGATGTTCTGCAGGAGCCAGCCGGAATACGCAACAGAAATAAACGATGTATGACACAGCAATATCCCCGGCAGAAACCTTATTCCATACCATATCCGATATCCATATACAGAGAAAACACATGGCAGCAGTAAGCAGGATACACCCCAGCCGCGTATGTGCATGATATCCCCCCATAACGCGAACAAGCAGGAAATGGCTGACAATATAAACCATTGTCTCTGGCAAATGATGTGACGCCCAGCCAGTCAGCAGCAGAAGCAGTAATGCAGCCAGTCCGGAATATATCACATCCATTCCATAGGCAACCACTTCAGAGTCGTGACTCTCCCCGGATATCCGAATCAGATTTTGAACCACTGATATCTCCCCCTTAAGATTTTTTATTAATATAAAACACGGTTTTAAGAAAATCAATAACTTGGCAAATTTAACCTATTTTTGGCAGATTTTGCACTTTTTTTGCCCGGGGAATGATGTATAATAGATTATTATCAGGAAACGGGAGGATGTCATGTACCGGATTGTCATATGCGATGATGAAGAAATTTTCTGCCGCCAGATTCATGAGCTTGTTGTGAAGTATACAAAAGAACTGGAGAAAGACGCGGAAATCGAAAGCTATACCGAAAGCGATGAATTTCTGAAATATATTGATAAACGTGCCGACCTGTACTTTCTTGACATTAAAATGCCGGGAAACACCGGAATGGAACTAGCCGAGGTTATTCACAGCATATATCCGGAGGCTTCTGTAATTTTTGTCAGCAGCCTATACGATGCTGTGTACGAATCCATCCAGTATGCTCCGTTCCGTTTTATCCGGAAGGAATACCTTGATGCAGAAATAAAGGAAGCTGTCATGGCATTTTTTACTGCACACGCAAAAACGGATGCTGTTATCAGACTGCACACCTCCGCAGAGGATATTTTCCTTCCCATAATTACGGTTGATTATGTGGAAACCGCCGGACATTACCTGAAATTCCACACGCGCGGCCAGGTCTGCACTGTAAGGGGAAAGCTTTCCGATTATGCTGCTTTTTTATCAGCCCATTCCATTATACAGGTGAACCAGAGTTTTCTGATCAACCTGAGGTATGTCAGTTCGTACCATAACCATAAAATCACGCTGGGAAACGATTGTGAAATTACCATCAGCCGTTCCTGCCGGAATATGTTCCGGGAATCGTACCTGAATTACCAAAGGAGCCATTACCATGTCACTGTTTTATGAAGCTGCTGAGATACTGGCGTGTCTGCCATATTATATTTATAACCTGTATGTACTCGGAATTTTTTTCAAAAAATCCGCCTCTTACCAGATCTGGATTCCCATCGCATTTGGAATTATTTATCTTCCGCTGACAGCCACCCCGTATAAACATATATCCAATGCGGTTATGTCGCTTGTCTGTATGCTGGTTATTTTTATTGTTTCATTAATCTGCTACGAAGGAAACCCTGCCAGAAAAATACTGACCATAATTATTTATAATATTTTTGACATTCTGCTCGGAAACATTTTATTTCATATCCAAAATTACAAAAACGCCCATATCCAGACTGACGTCAGGCATGGGCAGTACAAGGATATATCTTCTGTGTACTGGTTTTTTTATTGAGCTTTTTTTCCTTTTTTTAATAAGGGAAATCCATGGTTCCTCCCAGCGGCTGAACAAAACGGAGGCCGCCATTTCCCTTATTTTTTTCCTCTGTGATTTTACGGTCTGCTTTATGAC
Source organism: uncultured Lachnobacterium sp. (assembly GCA_964398745.1). GTDB lineage: Bacteria > Bacillota > Clostridia > Lachnospirales > Lachnospiraceae > Roseburia. The sequence continues at coordinate 2,948 of CAYNOE010000170.1, read as the reverse complement.
CTATTATGTTTTATTATACCTGACACAGGAAAAAATAGTGCTACGTTTCTGCCTTATGCTAAGCGTGCTGATGCTGGCTGCCACGCTGCTGGTACTCTGGCTGCTTGGGCAACTGCAGAAAAAGACACAGAACGATTTTGAAAACAAAATACTGTCGATGCAGCTCCAGGAACAGAAATCCCTGCTTGCGCAGACGCAGGAAGGCATGGAAAATATACTGCAGCTCCGCCATAACATGAAAAATTATCTGCTGCAGTACAAATTACTTCTGGAAAAAGGAAAATCCTCCGAGGTTCTGGAGGATCTGGAAAAAATGCTGGGACAGCGTATTTCGGCAGAGGATATTTCCTATACAAAGCACCCGCTAGTTAACTCATTATTAAAACATAAATACGAAACGGCAAAAAAACTCCATATCCCGTTCCATGTGCGCGTACAGATTCATCCGGAATACCAGAACCTGGATCTCATGGTTGCGCTTTCAAACCTGATTGACAATGCCATAGAAGCAGAATCCGACATTCCGGAACAGTTCCGTGCAATATCGGTGGAAATGATTGAGCGGGACGGTCACTTAAGTATTCTAATACAAAACAGAATCACCGCCTCTGTCCTTGCCGTAAATCCTGACCTTAAAAGCAGCAAGAGGAACGGCATCCACGGAATCGGGCTGAACAGTGTAAGGCGGATTGTTGAATCGCAGGACGGCCTGATTGATATTTTTGAGGAAAATGAAAAGTTTTGCGTCCATATTTTCTATCCCTGTATGCAATGCCAGTAAGTGCCTGCAGCCCAGTCATCGTCATATCCCCTGCAACAAGCGCCTTCCCCCGGCTGCAATCGCCTCATTCAGCGTCTTTTTGCCTGCCAGCGCCGGTTTTACATCAATCCGGCAGCTCCAGTTTCCGCGCATTTCTCCTTTTTTCTACTCACATGTTTCATTTACACTTCAGCATAAAATTACGTTTTCTTCCGCAATCCTTTATTTCTCCTTATTATTCTTAAGAACCAGTCTCTTGTACTTAGAGGAATATGTCCAGTATTTGGAGGAAAGCTTCGGGCAGCTTCTGCCTGTCACAGAAGAAATCTTTGTCACCCGCGGCACTCCCTTATTTGAAGGCGAAGGTCCGAGACAATATCCGTTTTTGCATCCCTTGTAATAACTGTCGTATACAATGGGTTTGCCGTGCATAATCGCTTCCCATGTATCAACTCTGTAAAAAAGACCGGCGGCATCGCCCCTGCCCTTCACGATAACGCTGCCCACGTTGTAGCAGTTGTTCATCCGGCCTGCATTAATACTCAGTCCCCCTGCAAGCGAGCCTTCGTGAGAAAATCCCACATTACACACTTGACATGATTGCGATGTATTCGTACCTGTCGCGGACACTTTTCCCTTGTTATAGCACTCAGCAGCATTTGAAATACCCTCTGAAAGCCCCGCCGCGCCAACGCTCGCTCCTCCTGTGACACTTATGCTCCCCTTGTTCCAGCATTTTTTCATTTTGTATACTTGCTGTGCCAGTCCATATGCCTTGACGGCTGATTTCATTTTCGGAGCAGACACCTTAATGGTTCCGCTGTTTCTGCAGGATGTCATTGACTTAGGTTCGCCTCCGGTGATTCCGTAAGCGACAATCACCGCCACACCCTGGACCTTATCTATGGAGCCCTTGTTCACATTAAGCTTAATATTCCCCGAATTCGTACACCCCGTAACTTTTTCGTGCGCTGATACGCAAAGCCCCGCCGCAAGGAAATCCCCGCTTTCACTCCTGGCTCCGTGATCAGTTTCTACCCATTCATATGCGGCTTTCGCATCTGCCGTGATACTGCCCTTAAAAGAACAGTTTTTTATGTTTTTTGCGTCTCCCGCCAGACCGCTGATGTAAATCTGATTCGCCATTTTTGCGCTAACCTTTATTTTCAGGCTGCTCGAACAGTTTGTGAATGAACTTTGATAATCACCCCCGCTCAGCCCCTTCACTTCATAATGGGCGCCGCTTTTTGCGGTGCAGTTTCCTTTAATTGTAATCTTTCCGGAAACCTTCACCTTGTCAAATTTACAGCCACTCGCAGCATACACGAGCGTACTCATCACCGCATCACCCTCTCCCGCGCTGATGTTTATATCTACCTCTGTCAGGGAGAGGTTTTTAAAGGTTGCATCTTTTGCCGCGCCAAAAAGGCTCAACGGCTCCCAGTAATTACCGCTTCCGCTGCCGCTGTAAGTATATCTTTTAATCTTATGCCCCCTGCCGTCCAGAGTACCTGTAAACTTCGGGTTTTTCCCAAGCAGATCATACGGAAACAGCGTCTGCATCTCTTTCGGAAGCGTGATGTCCTTCGTCAGATAGTAGCTGCCGGACGGGTTGTTTTCCATGTTCACCAAATCCTGCGCAGAGGAAACCGGAATCTGCTCCTCCGCCCGCACTTCTGTTACAGATGCCGGCCAGATGATAAGCATCATGCACAGCGTCACCATTATGCACATAAGACTTTTAAAATTATGCTTCATTATTTACCCCTTTCTTTTTATCATTTTCAATCTTTACCTCTTTTTTTGCTGCCTTCATGTTCTTCCACAATCTTTTATGGGCTGGCAACCTTCCAGTATTTGTCCGGTTGCCAGCCCATGCAGTTTTTCCTTTTACGGGGTGTTTAGCCTACATCATCCATGATTTCCTTACCGCCGTACCTTAGTACCTTGCCGTCTTTTGTGGAAACCTTGATTTTTACCTTTACGCTTTTTGGCGCATAGGTCTTAGGGTCATAGGTGAAGTTTTCGATATAAAGGACGGTTTTGCCCTTTTGCACGGAAATCTTAAACGAATCCTTTTTCTTATCTTTTGTTAAGTGCACAATTTCCTGCTCCTGTCGATCAATTTTCCACATTTTTGCGTTCAGCTGCAGGGTCTTTGCCTTGCTTGTAGTACTGATTGCTACCG
>CAYNOE010000169.1:0-6644 GCA_964398745.1 uncultured Lachnobacterium sp. | reverse complement strand
GTAAGGTCTGTTTACAGACTTTACACTTTTTATGTCCTGCAGGTTATTTAATGATTTAGGTATTTTGTGGGAGACTGCAATGAAAATAGCAATCTGTGATGATAATGATATTTTTCTTAAGGAATTAAAAGAAGAACTGGAGAACTTTTTCCAGGATATGGACGTATTGATTTTAGAATTCCATTCCGGTGAAGAGCTGCTGGATGCGTACCGGAAAATGGAATTTCATGTGATTATCCTGGATATAGAAATGGACGGAATAGACGGTTTAAAAACAGCCGGACAAATTAGAAAAGAAAATACCAGTATACCGATTATTCTGCTGACAAGCCACAGGGAGCTGGCGCTGCAGGGATATGAAATTAATGCATTCCGTTTTCTGGTGAAACCGGTTTCCTCCCAAAAGCTGCAGGAAACACTGCATGAGCTGCAAAAGCAGATTTTTGGGAAAGAACGGATTATGGTTTCAGCAGATGGTGTGGATTATTACCTTCCGGAAAATGATATCCTGTACTTAAAAAGTGAGAATGTATATGTGCGGCTTGTGACAGAGAACAGGAGTTATCTGGTTCGGAAAACGCTAAAGGAACAGTTTAAAGAGCTGGGTTCTCCTTTCTGGTTTCAGGTACACAGAAGCTATATTATCAATTTGAATTATGCAGTATCTTTTGATGGAAAGGCTGTTACCATGAAAGGAAATGATGTGATTCCGGTGTCAAAGACAAAGCGGGGAATATTTCAGAAAACAATTATGCATTTTTTCCGGAATAAGCATTAGGTTCATCCGGGAGGGGATGATAATATGGTCAGTTTTTTATGGGATGCAGTCAGTGCGGTCTGCCTGATGGCAGAATTTGTGATGGTTGCCAGATACATATTTCTTCTTCCTGATTTAGGGAACAAAAAGACAGAACGGATTTTATATCTGGCTGGAAGTGTGGTTCTTTGTATCACTGCAGGTTTTTGTAAGCCTGAAACATATGCATGTATATTTTTTCTTTTGGCAGGAACTTATTTTGCCATCTGCAGTACAGGGCACAGAATCAGGGGATTTATTCTTGTAATACCGGTGACGGGGCTTTGCGCAGGATTTGTAAATCTGTTTCATGCAATGCTTTGTCTGCTTCCGGATTTTACGCCGGAATGGGAAGCGGGGTATGAAATGGCAGAGGGTCTGCTTACAGTTTCCTGCGTTATTCTGTTCTGGATTTTTGGAAGAAACTGGAGAAGAAGATTTAGAGTGGAAAAACAGTACCGGGTTTACAGTCTGACAGAACGGTTTCTGCTAAATTTTATTTCTGTTTTCCAGTTTTGCTGTGCACTGGTTACCCAGGCAGTGATAACAGATATCGTGCATGATGCAGATGTTCTCCTTTTGCTTATGGCAATTGCGGCCGAAGCGTTAACCGTTGTGTTAATCGCTTTTATTCTGAGAGGGAATAAAGAATCATATTACAGTGCAGTTGCAGATTTAAATAAACGCTATCTTGTTGCAGAAATTTCCCATTTTCAGGCGTACCGGAATACACAGTTTGAAACAAGGAAAATTCGGCATGACATGCAAAACCACCTGCACTGCCTGGAGCATTTACTGAATGCAGGTGATTATGACGGGGCGAAAGCATACCTGCATTCCATTGGCATTGCAGTGGAAGGGCTGCATAGCGAAATCCAGACCGGGAATTCACTGGTGGATGCCATTGTAAATGAAAAAAACCAGATTGCCAGGCTGAATCAGATATCCATTGAAACAGAGGGGGTATTACCGCCGGACTGCAGAATCAAGCAGGTGGATTTATGTACGGTTTTTGCCAATGCAATGGATAATGCACTGGAAGCGGTAAAGAACCATGCGCCGCAGGACCGCTGGATTTTGATTAAGACGCAGGTTCAGGGAAGTTATATATCCATTCTCTTTGAAAATCCGGCGTCAGCAGATGCAGAGTCCGGAGATAAGACAGGAAGTACAAGTAAAAAGGATATCGTAAATCACGGATTTGGTCTTCTAAATATCCGCTCGGTGGCAAAAAAATATGGTGGAGACACAGAAGCATTTGTGGAAGAACAGGAAGGGAAAAAACGGTTTGTCCTGCAGGTTATGATGCAAAATCCATTCACAACAGAATAGAATCCATTCGCAACAAAAAATACCATTGTCTTTGGAATTTCCTATATGATACAGATAACCATTATACACATTCTGCGCGGTGTGACTGTTACCAGAGGGGAGGTGTGATTTTTGAATTTACAGGACAGGGTATTGAAAAAGCAGTTAAAATCCGATGTGAACCGGATATCTTTGGCAGTTATTTTAAATTCTCTTCTTTTGTTTGTGATAGTTTTTATGAGTATGATTGTGCGTTCTGTTATTGCGGTGGTGAATGCACAGACTGCTGATACAGAAAAGATGTTTGATGAGATAGGGGATAATATGGTAAATAGCGGTGTGGAATACCTGGTGTTTAGTGTACTGGGGGTTTTTCTTGTCTGGCTGTTTACCAGAAAAAGGATTTCGGGCAGGCAGTTTTTTAGTGAGAACCAGAGAATGGATATCTGTTCATTTTTCAAATGCTTTACTGTGTTTATGGGAATCCAGTTACCGTTTTCACTGTTAGCAAGTGCGGTGGAAGCTGGATTAAACCAGTTTGGGTATACGGCGGAAGCCGGTGCGGACATTGCAACGGGAGGAAGCCTGACAGTATCCATGTTTGTCTACAGCAGTTTAGTCGGTCCGGTTGCAGAAGAACTGATTTACCGTGGATTTGTGATGAAAAGCCTGCAAAAGTATGGGAAATCTTTTGCCATTGTAATATCGGCTGTTCTGTTTGGGGTGATGCACCAGAATCTGGTACAGTCCATATTTGGAATTGCAGCAGGTCTTGTTCTTGGGTATGTTGCGATGAATTATTCCATCAAATGGTCTGTCCTGTTTCATATTTTAAATAACTGTTTATTTTCTGACGTGCTGTGTGAAGCTGTAAGCGGTTTTTCAGATTCGGTTCAGACGGTCATTATATATGGAATTATGGCAGTGTTTTTTATATCTGCCGGGATTGTGCTGGCAAAAGACCGGAACCTGGTGAGGAACAAAATAAAGGAATGGAATGAAGAAAAAGGCTGTTACAAATATGCCTTCAGTTCCCTGTGGTTTCTCATTTTTATCGTTGCAAGCAGTATTTTAAGTTTGCAGGTGATAGAGAAAATGTAACTAAATATCCGTTTCACAGCTTGACAAAAAGTGGATACTGGTGTATATATATGATATGAACAGATAAAACGGAAAGGTGAAAGCAAAAAGGAGGAAAAATAAAAGTGAAAAAGAAAATTGTACTTGTGCTGTCTGCGCTGATGCTGGCAGGGACGCTGCTTGGCGGATGCGGAATGGATGAAAAGATTACAGTAAACCAGAATCTGGTATCAACCGTGAGTTCTTCCATATATCTTACAGAGGAAGAAGTAAAAGAGGTTATGGCAATGTACGGTGCAACAGATTTTGAGAAGTATGTCAGCCAGAATAATATGAAGAAGGTTGAAAAAAATGGAAAGACCTACTATGAACAAAAGGGTGAGGACCAGACACTGACCAAAGAGCAGTTTGAACAGCAGATGGGCAGAATGGACGAAAATTGTATAGTGGTCTATGGCAGTAATTTCATTCCGTCAGGGAACAGCTCCCAGAATTCCGGCACTGGAATATCTGACAGCGAGATGGAAGAATTAATTAAGCAGATTGAATTTATGAATATACAGGTGGAACTGCCGTTTACCGTTGCAAAATCAAATGCACCTGCTGATGGAAATAAATTATCCATTGATGGATTGCAATCTGCAGCGATGGAGGATTCAGATCTCATTTATGCCGTTGCAGATGAAAATCTTCTTAAAGGAACTGATTTAAAGATTACTGGTGCTTCTGAAGGAAAGTACTACAACAGGAAGCAAACAGTCCGGATTGATACAGCAGACGGTGTGATTCGTTCCATGAATGTAAAAATTAATGGAAAGGTATCACCATTTTCAGACGGTACGAATGCATATAATGTAACCGTGTGCAGCGAAGATGGAAAATACACTATCTCTGCAGAACTGTTCAGTGGTACGAAGCAGACACTGAAATTCACGGTTGACAAAACAAAGCCAGCGGCAAATGTGGCAAATAACAAAACTTATAAATCCGGCAAAAAGATTACATTTTCCGACAAGACGAGCGGAATCAAATCCGCAAAGCTGGATGGCAAAACCGTAAAAAGCGGCAAAGTGCTGAAGAAAAAAGGCAGCCATAAGCTGGTATTAACTGATAAGGCGGGCAATAAATCTGCCATTAAGTTTAAGATTAAATAACGGGCTAAAAACATCTGGATCCATTATAGGGTTCAGGTGTTTTTTGTAATCGTAACTATTCAGCCTTCAGCCGAATAGTTACTGGATCCGGCTATTTAAAGCTGTCTACGTTCCACTTCGGTCCGCGCTGAACTGTTACAAAATTGCTCATATTATGCTGACAGCATAAGACTTTTAGAAAAATATGGTATATACTATTTTAAATAGGGTGTGGATATCCTGAAAAAGTGAAAAGAAAATTTACCCGGACAGCTATGTGTCCGGATTCTTTTTGTATACTGGTTTTGCCATAAAAAAGGCGGGTTTGTATGGAAGAGAGGTAGTGGGTATGGGGGTAACAGAAAAAAAGAGCCGGGTTCTGGAAATTTTCTACCGTGCATTCCGCGGTGAATCGGTGTCACCAAAGAAACTGGCGCAGGAGTATGACTGTTCCCCGAAAAGCATTGCGCGTGACATTGCGGAAATCAATGATTTTCTGACTACCAGCAATGAGCTTGTGGGCCGTGCGGAGCTGAAATACTCCTACGGGCAGCGTGCCTATGTGCTGAAAACGGATGACCTTTTGGTGAGCCAGGAGCTTGTGGCAGTCTTAAAAATCCTGCTTGGCAGCCGTGCGCTTTCCAAAGAGGAACTTCTGGAAATCGTTTCCAAACTGAAGCGTTTTTCCTCCCTGCATGACAGGGCGATGATGGACGAGCTGATCCGCAAGGAAATGTACCACTATAATCCCGTGAACAGGGACTGCAGCAGCCTGACCGAAAATCTGTGGCAGCTCACAGAATGTATCCACGAACACAGGCTGATTTCGATTCAGTATATAAAAATGAGCCGTGAGGAAGTGAGCCGGTGTGTCCGGCCGCTGGCTGTCATTTTTTCGGAATACTATTTTTATCTGCTGGCATATGACGAAAACCAGGACGATGAGCCGCATTATTACCGCGTGGACCGGATTAAGAAAATTGTGGAACACCGGAAACATTATTCCGCGCCGGAGGACAAACGTTTTGACGAGGGAGAGCTTCGCAAACGGATTCAGTATATGTTTCCGGGTGAAAAGATGAAAATCCGTTTTGAATTTTCCGGTCCGTCCGTGCAGGCAGTCCTCGACCGTATGCCGACCGCCCGTGTGGTGGAGGTGCGCGGAACGGTATCCGTGCTCGAAGCCGAGGTATACGGTGATGGAATCCGAATGTTCCTGCTGTCGCAGGGAAGCTGGGTGAAAGTGCTGGAACCGCAGGGATTTGTGGAGGTAATGAGGGAAGAGATTGGGAGGATGTGGGAGATGTATAGTTAAGAAATTAAAAAAGTTCATTGATTTCATGGGATATACGGGGTATACTAAACATAGCATTGAGACTCCTTTAAGCTGGTATATTACCCAGCGAGCAGTAAAAGGAGAAATAAAATCATGGAAACCGAAATAAAAAATGCAGTTCATGCCGCCGGAAAGGAAGCCTGGTATGACGAGAAGGCAAAACGCCTGCTGGGGAATAAAATCATCCTGGCACATATTCTGGTAAGGACAATTGGCGAATTTAAGGGAATGGATCCTAAGGATGTGATGGCATATATTGAAGGGGAACCGTTTATCAGTGAAGTGCCGGTGGAACCGGGGCTGACCAATCATCCAAAGGCAGGAAACGGACAGCGGGTTTTGGGAATGAACACGGAGAACACCGAGATTAACGAGGGACTTGTCAGGTTTGACATTGTTTTCTATGTGCGCATGAAAGACGGACTTTCCCAGATAATTGTCAACGTGGAAGCCCAGAAAGATGCACCATCAAAATACAAAATCCTGAACCGGGCAGTATTCTATGTGTGCCGCCTTGTATCCTCGCAGAAGGAGCGGGACTTCGTCCACATGGATTATGACAGCATAAAGCGGGTGTACAGTATCTGGCTCCGCCTGCTCGGAACACTTTTTTCGGAGCATATGGAAGCCGGGGAGAAACTGAATATCATGGAAACCGAATACGGTATTCCGGCAGATGACGATTTGAGAAAGGATGTGGGAGCAATGTGTAATCTTTCAGAGGGAATCCTGGAAAAAGGCATAGCAAAAGGAAGGATAGAAGGAAGAATAGAAGGGGAGAAAAAAATTATCCTGAATATGCGTAACAATAACTTCACGCTGGAGCAGATTGCGCTGGCGACAGATAAGAGTGTGGAAGAAATAGAATCCATCATCGAAACAAGTGGATCCGTATCGGTATAACCGGAAAAATACCAAGAAGGTGCAGTTCTCTATAAGTAAGGGAACTGAACTGTTACTGCTAATTCACTCCACACCGAATAAAATT
>CAYNOE010000168.1:5103-6651 GCA_964398745.1 uncultured Lachnobacterium sp. | reverse complement strand
TATTGTCTTAGCAGGAGTTTTGGTAATAGGGGCATTTAGTAGATAATAGATATCACACGTATTTGAGGAGGAGCTCATATGCATGAGATTACAGTAATTATTACAACCTATAACTTACATAAGTATATTGATTCCTGTTTTCGCGAACTGTTTGCACAGACTTTTCAAAACTTTGATATTTTAGTAGCTGATGATTGTTCTAAGGATGATACACGAGAAATAATTCATGGCTGGAAAAATAAGTATCCTGATAGAATTAAAACGTTTTTTCTTGAGAAAAATTTAGGCTGCCCTGCTTTGACAAGAAATGCAGCATTAGATAGTGGATTGATTGATGGAAATTATATTCTGTTCTTAGATGGTGATGATTCGATTGAACCGGATTTGCTTGAAAAGCTTTATTTTGCTTTGATAAACAGTAATGCAGGTGTTGCAATATGTGCATATGACAGAGTGGAAAGTGCTACAGGCCATGTATTATGTCAGGAGATGCGGGGATTTCCAAAAGTTGTAGAGCTACCACCTGTCAATGATATATTGGCATGGATTAATACCTCACTTTGGAATAAACTGTGGAGAAGAGATGTCTTTGGGGATGGCAGATTCCCGGCTTTTAAGGTGGGAGAAGAGGTTGCGCTGCAATTTACAAGATATTTGAGATGCGAACGGATTGCGTTTGTAGATGAGGTATTGATTCATTATAGGGTACATCAGAGTTCTGTTATTTCCAATACACCAGCAGAAGCTATTATGCAGTTTGCAGAAGAGTTAAAAACGTGTTACCAACAGTTGAATGGACAGTATAAGGATTGTATGGGATTAATGGTTTTTTTGCATATTGGAATTTCGATGGCTTTTCGGGCAGCAGACAATAAAAAAATAGATTTAAGAGAGCATCTGAAGTGGACAAGAAGATATCTGTCAGATAATTTTTTGTGGTTTAAAAGTAATCCATATTTAAAGCTTACGTCGCTGATACATCATGGAATAAAAGGTGTTGTTCTTTGGATTTCATTATACGCTTATAAGATAAATGCTTTTATACTGGTGATTGCTATATACAAGTTTGTGTCTAACAAGTTGCATATAGATATAAAGTTTTAAGAGTAAGAAGGGGAATAATATGTCTTTGGTCTTTAGGATATAACTGTTTATTTCATTCGTGCTGACACGTTTGTACATTTCAAGGAAATTGTGAAAATCTCAAATACAGATTATGGATACTGTATTTTGGTTCGGATTATCTGCAATTTTTGTCATTTTTGCAGTATTTCCTCAAACTGTCATATGGATTTCACAATTGATAGGATTTAACGCACCAGTTAATTTTTTTTTCTTGTTATGATTTTTCTGTTGTGTATACGTTGTTTCTTACTTTCAATCAGGGTTTCATGGTTGGATGAGAGAATAAAAAATTTGACTGAAGAATTAGCAATACGGAATGTGGAAAAGGGAAAATAAAAAAATGAGATATAAGAGGTACGGAAAAATGAGGGATTGATTATAATTCTGGCATATAATGAAGAGGATAATATTTCAAGAGTTGCG
>CAYNOE010000168.1:0-5093 GCA_964398745.1 uncultured Lachnobacterium sp. | reverse complement strand
GGATAATTTAGAAAAGAATTATAATGAGCATGATTACGTTGTAGCTAATGAGGGCTCTTGTGATCATATAGCTAAAATATGCAGAAAACATTATTATAATCTGAATGACTTACCTGTAAATTTGGGACTTGCGGGTGGTTTCAAACAGGTATGAAATATGCACTATATAATGATTATGCTATTCAGTATGATGGAGACGGGCGGCACAGACCTGAGTACATGGAAGTCATGATAAAAATGGCAGCGGAAAAAGAGCTGAATGTTGTTATTGGCAGTAGGTTTGTAACAGAAAAGAAACCATTAACACCGAGAATGATTGGAAATTCATTAATTGAATTTTGCATCTGAATTACTACGGGAAAAAGAATTAAAGATCAACATCGGGAATGCGTTTATATAATAGGAGAATGATTAAGAAATTAGCATTGACAATGAATTACGGTCCAAAGCCTGATACAATAGCGTATTTAATTAGTGTCTGTTGATTAAGCAAAAAACAAATGATTTTACTGATTTTGTATCCTTTTTGTGGTAAAATACTTGCGAGGATTTCAACCAGATGAGAGCATTTTTCTTGCAGATATTCTGTAAAATTACACGCAAAAGGAGCAAAATATCATGTACTAACCAATGGATAGATCACAACCTTCTTTTCTGGATTTCAATCAGCCAATGGGTCTCAAAATGAATCCGGAAAACCGATGGGTTAAAATGGCTGACCTGGTCCCATGGGATGAGTTTGAAATAAAATATGCTCAGCTGTTTCCAAGTGACACGGGCAATGTTGCAAAACCGCTCCGTATGGCATTAGGAGCGCTGATCATCCAGACAAAGTTCCAGTACGCTGACCGTGAACTTGTCGAGCAGATCACGGAAAATCCATATCTGCAGTATTTCATTGGGCTTCCCGGTTATCAGGAAAAGCCCCCGTTTGATGCGAGTACACTGGTAGACTTCAGGAAACGTATTTCTGCGGAGATGCTGATGGAAGCAAACGAGTATCTGTTGGGACACAAAGACGATAATGATTCTCCGGCTTCCGGCAGTTCGGCTAATACGAAAAAAGAGCCTAAGAAAGAAAACGAGGGAACCCTGATTCTGGATGCGACCTGTGCACCGGCTAACATCCGGTATCCACAGGATGTTTCACTGCTGAATGGGGCGAGGGAAAATAAGAGACTATCCTTTACCGTTTCCATAAGGCATACAGGCTGCCGCTTCCAAGGAGATACAAGAGAAAAGCCAGAAAAGATTATTTTGCATTTGCCAAAAGTAGAAAGCGTACAAAAAAGAAGATCCGGGGAGCGCTCCGCAAACAGCTTGGGTATGCTGCCAGAGACATTAAATATTTGGAACAGTTCATGAACGAGGGATATGCGTCGGAGAGAAAGGAGATCGCCCTGTATCTGACCATCCATACACTGTATGAGCAGCAGAAATATATGTATGATACCAAAACGTACTCTGTAGACCGGATAGTAAGCATCACACAGCCATGGCTGCGTCCTATTGTAAGAGGAAAAGCGAAAGCACCTGCCTGTTCGAAGCAGTCAAACGATATAAGGAACGGACGGGGTACTATCAGGAAAGAGTACTGGCAGATTAGATATACCGGATCAGGGATAACCGGAATTTCTGCAGAGGTCATAAAATCCGGCTGTCAGGGCCGAAGCTTGGAAGACCCGGTCAAAATGCAAAAGCAGATAAAAAACAAGAGTATGAAGATAAAACAGATAGGATTGAAGTGGAGAGAGCATTCAGCTTAGATAAACGCTGCTATGGAATGGGACTGATAACCACAAAGCTGGAAGAAACCCAGCTGACATCTATCGTATTATCTGTATTTGTCTCGAATCTGTTTAAGATGCAGAGGCAGATACTTTTTACTCTTTTTTATATATTCCATATGTGTGTTTCCATATTGATAGTACAGTGGTTTAGGAGTAAGCGTTGAAAAATGAGTATAAATACATAATAACAAGAACCATCAATATTTAATAATTTTTAGAGAAGGAGATAATTGGAAATGAAAATATTATTTTTGAATCTACCATATAAGTTCGAGATTAGTCGTGCGAGTCGCTGGCCGGAAAAAACAAAGAGTGGAACACAGTATTATCCCTATTGGATATGTTATGCAGCAGGTGTCTGCATGGAACGTGGTTATGACGTTGAACTGGTTGATTGCATAGCAAAAAAAATGACAGCGAAACAGACAGTGCAATTAGTAAAGGAATCAGAGCCTGATTTTGTTATGGGAGAAATTACCACTTCAACTTGTGCACATGATTATAAAATGTTGAATGCGATAAAAAAATATAATCCCAAAGTGCATATTATTGTAGGAGGAACGCATGCCACTGTATTGTCCGAACAAGTACTTCGAGAATGTAAAGCAATTGATGTAGTGGTTCGCCAGGAGTATGATTTTACTTTGGATGAGGTTATGAAAAACTGGGACAATCTGTCATCAGTACAAGGAATTACCTATCGGGATGAAATGGGGGAAATTGCAGTTCAGCCTGATCGACCCTGGACGGAAGATTTAGATACACTCCCTATGGTTTCAAAGGTATATGAGAAGTTTCTGAATGTTAATGATTATTGTTATGCATTTGCGCAAAAACCAATGATTCAGATATTTAGTTCAAGAGGCTGTCCATTTCAGTGTAATTTTTGTTCTTATCCTGAGAGCATGAGTGGACGGAGATTCAGACGGCGTAGTGTTAAAAATTTTGTTGATGAATTTGAATATATTCATAATCACATGCCATACGTTCGGGAAATATTCATTGAAGATGATACATTTACAGTAGATAAAAAACGGGTGGTTGAAGTTTGTGATGAGATAGAGAAACGCAAATTAAACATTATATGGTCATGTAATACGCGCGTAGATACTCTTGATTATGCTACTATGGCTAGAATGAAGGAAGCCGGATGTCGCTTATTGGTAGTTGGATATGAATCCGGAAATCAGAAAGTTTTAGATGAAACCCGAAAAGGCATCAAGCTTGAACAGTCGGAAACATTTGCAAAGAATGCAAAGAAATTGGGAATCAAAGTATTTGGATGTTTCATGATTGGATTAAAGGGAGATAATCTTAATACAATAGAAGAAACCTTTAAATTTGCTAAAAAATTATATCCAGACATGGTTTTTTTTCAACAGGCAGTACCATTTCCAGGCACTGCGTTTTATGCATGGGCAAAAGAAAATGGTTATCTTCGTACAGAGGACTATTCCAAATGGCTTAATGAAGATGGATATCTGAATTGCCTGGTAGATTATCCATATGCTGATCATAAACAGATTGAAAAAATTAGAGACAATTTGATGAGCAGATATTATTTCTCATTTACGTATATTTTTAAGACTTTTCTTGCAAACTTGGACTGGTTTGAATTTAAACGTGTTATGAGAAGCGGGTTTACATATATTTGGTTTCGAATAAAAAAGGCGAGAAAACATAAGAAAAGTTAAGAGCAAGTACATCATAGGGACGCGACACAAGGCAAACTGTTAATGGGGTATGTAAACACGTATTTGGCGGGCTGCAAAATAAAAATTGGGATAAAAGAAATGGGTATAACGATGAAAGAACGAGAGATATATTGATAATACCAAGGCTTTTGCTATATTATTGGTTGTAATAGAGACTGTGAAAAAATCTGTAAATAATTTATATGTAAACTCCCAGTAATTTTTAGACCTAAAGGCGTTTTGGAAGAGAGTGTAATATAAAGTGCGTAAGTTTAGGTATTGGGAAGTTCCTTATGTTAGGCAATATCACCGCGGTAAATGATATTTACATGTATAAAATTGCAGGCAGTGAAGCGCATGTCCTTGGTATTTTCCATGACCTGCAGGATTATGAAAACATCTTTTAGGCTCAAATTCGGACGGTCATAAAATGGCTAGTATCTTGGAGCTGGTTCTCTAGAATAAATGCTAGTATTATAACTAGAACTATATTGCCCAGTCTACGCAAACAACCACAAATATGATAGGGCACACTTCACAGGAGGGAATCCATCTTGTTCTGGTTAAGACACCGGCAAAACAGCACGATGCGGCACGCTCCCTTGCGATACAAAATTATGCCGATGAGCATGGGTTATATTTTCTTGATTTTAACGAAAAAAGTTTATATGATGAAATAGGTCTGGATTATAAAATAGATATTGGTGATGATTTAGGACATGGAAATCTGTGGGGGGGGCACAGAAGGTGACAAAGGAAATTGGAAGGATGCTAGTCAGTTGGTATGGAATGGGTGGTCATGTGGACAAACAATGGGAAATAACGAAGTTTTATAATGGAGTTCAGAAGAACTGTGAACTGCCGCATATAGAGGATGTGGAGAAATATACAGCAATGTTACAGGACAAGCGATACAGCGTTTTTATTTCTGCTATGGACGACTGTACAGCAAATTTGAAAGAATCTGTTATCCAAAACATGCGGCACATTGGGCTGCAGGCATCCCTACAAAGGAAGTCAGGTTGCAGTTATCTGGCGATTGTCTCCGATGGTAAAATTGTGGAAAAGAATGATTTTTCAGAATTGCAGGCGGAAGGTACAATCCGGGATGGCAAGGTTATGTACGAGCTGTTAAGTGCCGGGAATGCATGTGGAAATGCAAGTTCCATTAAAATTGACGGAATTGAATATTCAAAAAATTGTAGAGGACTAAATATTGTTGTTTATAATAATCAAACAAAAACTATAGTGGATAGCGTTTGTTTTGATACGCATGATGAGAGCAGTAGAGCTGTCCGATGAGATAAGGGCGGCCCAATCTGCATGTTTCCCCAATATTTATCTTCCTCCGTAATTATCAAAAATTTCTCCATAATCACTAACTATCATTTTCAAATGAGTAATTGATTTATTCTTAATGATGTGGTCGTAATACGCCCAAATTGGCGGAAAACAACCCTTGACATTACACGTGTATGGGACGTATAATAAATGCACAAGATCATATATTTATCGGGACAAGGGGGGCATGAAAAGGTAAACGCTCTATAATGAGTATATAGATTCCGCTCATATTTTTTGAGATAATGACTCTGCTATTAATCATTTT
>CAYNOE010000167.1:0-6714 GCA_964398745.1 uncultured Lachnobacterium sp. | reverse complement strand
GGAATAAGATAAACAGTCTCTTACATGCAGGTATGACGATTCTGCTTATCTTATTCCAGGGGGTTCCGAATAGTTACCTTTTTCTTATATTTTCATGTTTTGGCAGATCTGCTTCATCTCATCATCCGAAAATTCCTTATGCTCCCATTCGATTATACTTTTTTCTTCTGCATACCTCGGTATCAGATGCATATGGAAATGGAAAACGGTCTGTCCCGCAGCTTCCCCGTTATTCTGTAATACATTATATCCATCACAGCCAAGTACGGATTTTTCGTGCGAAATAACTTTCTTTGCCAGCTTTGCTGCCTTTGCGAGCGTTTCGTCTTCAATTTCAAACAGATCTGCATAATGCTGTTTCGGCAGAATCAGCGCATGCCCCTTTGTCGCCGGACTGTTATCCAGAATTACCCTGAAATCTTTATCTTCATACACAGTATTGGTCGGGATGTCCCCATTTGCAAGCTTACAGAAAATACAATTGTTATCTTTCATTTCCACTTCCTCCTAAAATACAAATATCTGATCCAGCATACGAAGGGTTTTGAAATTCCCTTTTGCTGTCATCGCGCCACTCATAAATGCCCGCTGGAATGTCATTCGCCCGTCAATCACGGACTGCATGATTTCACTGTTTAACTTCGCCACTACGTCAATATTTTCCTCTTCCCCGTAATGAACAGTCAGTTCCCCCTGGCTGCTCGCCACAAACAGCGGTTTTTTCATTCCCTCTATAATAAATGAATATCGCGCGGAAAAATCCTCCACCGGAACATAATGGCTCTCCAGTTCTTTCACATAAAGCATATCGCTTTCCATATCCGACTGACCGAGCATGTCCTTAAACATGGAAGCAAGCTCTTCAATATCTTCCTTCTGCTTTTTGACATAAGTATCATCTGATACATATTTGGATAACTGCTCACTCTCCTGCGGCGTAAGATTGAGCTGCTGCGTGCGCAGTACGCTCTGTTTTACGGCAAGATTACTGTTCGGCAGGCTCTTAATTTTCTGCGAAATGGTACGGTACAAATTTTCCGCTTTCTTTTCGACAATCAGATTATACTCCTTGTTTGCCTTAAAATTAACCAGATCCTCCACATAACCGCACAGACCGGCACACGGCAGACCTCCCAGAATCTCCCATGCATTGGAAAGCGTCATCTCCCCTTCACGCTCCCCATAGGTTGTGGACATAACGATTGGCTGCATATAGGTCTGGCTGATTCTTTCTTTATCCCCATACAACCAGCAGGCATCCAGAAACTGCTGCATGTAGCCGCCTATTCCCAGCCACTCGACTGTAGTAGCCAGAATAATCCCGTCTGCATCCTTAAATGTCTGCGGCAGCGTGGCAATCTCATTTTTATGCTCATAAATATTATACCGTTCAGTGGAAACCCGAAGTTCCCGGAGCACATCTTCCATTTTATTCAAAACATACAGCGTCGGATCATCCAGTAACCCTCTTCCGCCATAATAGACAATAATTTTCATTGACGTTCTCTCCTTAATCTGCTAATCACTAGTATAGAGATTTTCAGCGCCAAAATCAACTGGTTTCCGCTTTCCGATATAAAAAAAACGCAAGAGCAAAACCTGCCGCGAGTCCGCCCACATGTCCCCAGTTATCAATTCCTGGTGTTTTGATGCCATAATAAAGCTCAAGAACAATCATAAACACCAGACCTTTCCATGTTATGGTTTCATAACGTCCCCTGTGCCGGATAACCACATAAAACAATCCCCCAATTATTCCAAAAACTGCGCCGGATGCCCCTGCTGCCACGATCGGTTTTGTTAGATATTCCCCGCTGTAAAGCATCTGCAGATACGACAGTATACTTCCGCCAAGCCCTGCGAGCAGATACAAAACCAGAAACTTAAAATGCCCCATCGCCTTCTCCAGAATAATACCGGCACAGACCAGCATAAGCATATTGCTTAAAAGATGCCCACTGTCAAAATGCATAAAATTGGAAGTCATAAGCCGCCAGTACTGTCCCATCTGCACATATTTGGGATCCACACCGCCCATGCCCATAATCATATCGTAATTCAGATTTCCGGTCCAGCTCCATATCCTAAGCCCCAGATATACAACCACATTAATCATGGCAAGCCCTATGGTAACACTTGATTTTTCGGTCTGTTTCTGCCGCATAATGTATCCTTTTTGTTTTTTCCATCAAACATTCCTGTTCCAAAGTTACATGTTATAAGTATA
The DNA here is from genome assembly GCA_964398745.1 of uncultured Lachnobacterium sp. Lineage (GTDB taxonomy): Bacteria > Bacillota > Clostridia > Lachnospirales > Lachnospiraceae > Roseburia. The sequence continues at coordinate 4,487 of CAYNOE010000167.1, read as the reverse complement.
CTCACTTCCTTTCAAAAACTCAAGAAAATATTCCTTTTTGTTTTAACAGCCCGGCCGAACCATTCAGCCTTCTGCCGAATAGTTACTGATTATGTAAAACGGTAACGGATATCCGCAAAACAAATAATGTCATTCATATTTAATTTCCTTCGCTCGTTGTATGCGAGGGGTTCATTATTTACGAATGTACCGTTCGTTGAATTTAAATCCTCAATATAATAAGCGTCCTCCGCCTTGTCGATCCTCGCATGAACCTGGCTGACGGTGTCTTTATTAATCCTGACCTCCACCTGGTTCCCATGCCCGATTCTTGAAACCTTTGCCTCAAGCCGGATATCCTCCATCTGTTCCGGTCCCTGATACAGCAGCATGCCATGCGGTTTCTCCTGTCCGGCTGCAAGGCAGACGGTCGGATGGATAACCGGAACCGGCTCCGGCTTTATTTCCTCTTCCGGATAAACAGGCTCAATCCCGGGCTCTTGTATTTTCTTTTTCTCCTTTTTCCCTTTCTTCTCCCTTTTCACCTTTTCTGCACTGCTTTTCGTATTCACCATGCCAAGCGCTGCAAGCAGGCCTGAAAGCACGGCTTTAACTTTTGTGAATAATCCATCTCTTTTCTTTTTTTGTTCCGGTTCCGGACAATCTGCATTTGAAGCTTCCCGGATAAAAACCTCCTGTGCGGCTTCCCCTGCATATCCTTCTGTAAGCCCGCAGTCCTGCACAGAACTCTGCTGCAGGGCAGTTTTCTTTGCATCTGCAACACAGTCCCGGATATCCGTAATGGAAAACCCCTCCTCCAGCGTTTTTTCATAGATCCCGTAAGATGCCCGCACTGCTTCAGCATCCTTATGGTCGATTTTTGTCAGCAGATATTCCATTAGTTCCTGAAAGGCTTTCTCCACACATCCTTCCGGCTCAGGATAAACAGTAAAAATAAATTCCCGGTTGCTGTTTGTTATAAACACCAGATCCGGATCCAGTACCAGGCATCCTGTCCGGATCAGATTCCATTCCAAAAGCTCCATCTCATTACAGATGCTGACAATCATCCGCTCAATAAATTCCATCCCGATTTCCTGCGCCCTGCAATAGCAGTTAAGGGACTGTTTCCCTGATATGTTATACCAGTACTGTCCTCCCCCGTTTACATATGCCTTTTCCACAGGAAGCAGTCCCGGCAGTTTTTTCCGGAGCATCAGCTTTTCATCCATATCCTCACAACCGGGGGCAGAAATCACCATATAGCTTCCTGTCAGGTTTCTTTCATAGGCAATTTTTACACTACTCATCTACTACCTCCCTTAACACCTGGTATTTATAAAACTCATCCACTTCCCACATTTCCGCAACCGCCTCTCCTTCTTTCCCATCCCTTACCTCAGTGTAGAGTGAAATTCCCAGACGCATCGCCAGCGCCATCGCCCCAAGTAAAACCGGAACAATAAACGCCGCCTCAACCGTATAGGATGCCTTCCAGCTTTTTCCCTTCTTCATTCTTGTTTTCTCCCTTACATCAGTTTCGAAATAACACAGCCTGCAAATAAAAACGGCACAAACGGAAGCTCTGCTTTCTTGCTTTTTCGCAGGAAAACCAGTAAAACCAGCGCTATTACGCCTGCCAGTGTAATGGCTGCCATACATACATCAAGAAGTTCTCCTGCGGTTAAAAAACATCCAAGACAAAGAACCACCAGTCCGTCCCCATACCCGATTGTTTCTTTTGTCAGCCATGCAGCCGCCAGAATACAAACTCCTGGTACAAACCTTAAAAACACATCCCACGAGTCCCACTCCCCGGCGACAACTGACAGCAGAATGCCGAAAGCCGCCATAAAAACCACCGGCATCAGACTGATTTGCTTCTTGCGGATGTCCTCCGCTGCCATAACTGCCAGTCCCGCAAAAAGTATTACCGACTGAATTATTTTAATCTTTTCCAGCACTTTAATCTCCTTTCCTGTTCAGGCACTTTTCCCCCCGCATTTTGAACAGGGTCCCCTTCCCCCCGCTTCGGAAAGCGGAATCAGGTAAATGGTTCTTTTTAAGCCGCTGCATGACAGACTGGTATGATAACAAGTACCATAGTCTGTAATATACACTATATTTCCAGTGCTGCCTTTTTTCGCACAGTCCGCACAAGGGTAATATTTATGTCCTCCCTTGTTACGCAGCCGGTTCACATCTGTGTAACTTACAGTCTGAATACTCAAATCCAGATAGCTGCACATTCTGTCCCTGTGATAGACCGTTCCGGTTTCCGTAACATAGACATAATCCTCTTCCTGCCCATCCTCCCTGTCGCCAGTCCATTTCCGGCTTTTGCTGCTCTGGGAAATCATAATTCCCCTGACTGTAAAAAACTTCACCGGCAGTTTAATATGATAATCTGCCTGCAAATCCACATATCTGCCCGTTAAATCCGATCTCAAAAGGGAAATTCCAAATTTGCCGCCGGATACATACTGTGCCGGCAGTTCATAGTTTTTTAATCCTTTTTGAAAGTACGCTTCTGCAGATGCCGCAAGCACCGGTTCCGCATTTGTTGCACATGCTTCACATGCACTTTTCCTGCTGGCATAATCCAGCGCCTCCTGTACCTGCGTTTCAATCTGCAGAACTCTGAAAAAGAACAAAACCGCCACAAAAAATGCTGCGGCTAACGGAATGACCACCGCCGCTTCCAGCGTATATGATGCTTTGGGGCGGATACACAAGGATGCCTTTTTGCCATGCCTGCTGCGGAAGCTGAAAGGTTGTGTATACTCCGGAAAAGATTCATTATGACAATTCTTTTGTTTTCCTCTGCAAAAAGACATCCTTATACCCCCTCCTTTCCCTGACGGTAGCTGTAGGCACTTGTATTCTGAATCCTGAAGCAGCCTTCTTTATTTTCCAGCAGGCCGACAAAACCCAGAAATACCGGGGAAAACTCATAGGTCGCACAAATTTCACTCTCACAAAGCACATGATCCATTTTGAAATTTTCATAACCCGGACTTTTGCATACGGTCGCTTCCTCTGCATCCATTGCCCGCATTGCAAGCTTATCCCCGCTATGTGTCATAAGAAGAATACTTAAAAACTGAATGTAGTCAAGACCGGCAGGACAGTTTTTAGCCACACTCCATCCCGAAAACACTTTCGGAAGATCATGTACATTTGATGTCCATTCCTCTTTGCTTTTTACAAGGGAAATTTTCCCGCCAGCCAGAAGAGTCCGCACATCCAGTACACTTTCTGCAAATGCCCACGAAGCCAGAATCCCGTATTTTACAACCCCGATAATTGCCGGATTTAATGTCGCGCCTGCAAGCACTGTCGCCAGCGCAAGGGCTTCCTTCTGCTTGCGGGATGACGCCATAAGGCTCACCATGTTGGATGCTTCACGCATCAGCAGCAGTTCATCCAGTGTTGTTTTCAGGTTATCTGAGTCCTTCGCTTTTCCTGCCAGCAAATATTCCAGCTCATAGTTCAGCCCGCGCGTACCATCCGCATTGGTATAGCAGGTTAAGTAATTCACATAATACTGGTTTACCAGTACACCCTGGTACCAGTCCGCCGTTTCCAGAACCGCCCCTGTTCCGGTCTGCAGTGTTCTGTGGGACACGGTTGTACCCAGATCAAGTGCATTATCCGATACCTTTGCATTTTTTTGCAGGACAAGGGAAAGCACCCCTTTCTTCTTTGCTTCCGTCACCACTTTCAACGGATTTTCCTCTTTTTGGTTCTGTATGTCTGCAATTCCCGTATTGCCGCTGCTTCCCTTCAGGACTTCCGGACCGTTTTCACAGGCTGCCTTCCCCTTCGCATTCCCTTCTAACACATCCATTGCGTCACTGATTCCTTTATCTGAATCCCCATAGTTCTTTTTTACATCGTTGGCTGCTTCGTAGCTATTGTAAATTGTCTTTGCCGCTTCGTAAGCAAGATTTTGTTTCATATATGCACAAACAGCTTCTTCAAACACCTTTCCATTCTGGTCTGTCATAAGCAGATAGGGATCAAACTCTACATCCACCATATCCGCCGCCAGAAGGCTGGTACCGGGAAACAGGGTATCTCTGTTCCTGTTTCCCAGATTGTCTGCAGTCAGGTTACGAAGCTGCGCTTCCCTGTTATTCAGTGTAAATTCCCCACTGCTGTCCGCCGCAGACATGCCCAGCAGATGATATGTTTCCCATAAGGGACTGCAGTAATCCGCAAATGCCGATTCCAGCACTGCATCGCTGTTCATTTTAAGCACTTTCTTAAACTCAGTATAGCGTGCCCCCTCTAACAGGGTAAACAACAGCTGTGCCACCAGCATAATGGACAGTGCCGCAAAAACTGTTATGCTTCCCCTGCGCTTCATTACACCTCTTCTGCCTTTGATTTGATGGTATCAAAGATATTGTTTACCAGACTTGTCAGGCTGCTTTTAAAAATCAGCACCAGTCCAATCAAAACCACCACAATCAGAATCATTTCCACAACCCCGAGACCATCCT
>CAYNOE010000166.1:0-6752 GCA_964398745.1 uncultured Lachnobacterium sp. | reverse complement strand
CAATGTCCTTTACCGTATACTTCTGTCCCGCCGGAAGCGCCGGCAGAAACAGAAATGCCTCCATCTCATCATATGAAATTCTTATCCTTGCGTCTTTAAAAGCAGATAATTCCATGCATACACTCCTCAAAATACTTTTTACAACTACACCTTTTGATAATTCTATCACATTTTTATTAAAAATACAATTTATTCCCAGAAATTATGACATTTTTTTATTTTACCTGTGCAAGGCGCGCTTCCACGGACGCCATCATCTGTTCGTATTTGACCAGCTTATCTTTCTCCTCCTGCACCTTCTCTGGTTTGGCATTGCTTAAAAACTTCTCATTGGAGAGCATTCCCCTGGAACGTGCAAGTTCTTTGGCCAGCTTATCCTTCTCCCTGTTCAGCCGTTCCTTTTCTTTTTCAAAATCCACAAGATCCTCTAACGGCAGATAAACAACCGCATCCGGAATGACAACGGATACCGCGTCCTCCCCGATTCCGGCCTTGTCCGCCTGTACGTTTATTTCACTGGTAAACGCCAGGTTGACATAGACCTCCTTGTTGTTTTCAAACACGTCCCGGATTTCTTTCTTGTCCGATACCACAAAAAGTTTTGCTTTTCTTGATACCGGCACATCCATCTGTGTCCTGACGTTTCTTACACCGCGAACCAGATCCTTGCAGTGTTCAATGGCGGTTTCCTCAGCCGGAAAATTCCAGCTTTCCTTATACTTTGGCCACTGCGAAAGCATAATTGTCTCTTCCTCACTCTGCAGGGTACAGAAAATCTCTTCCGTAATAAACGGCATATACGGATGAAGCAGCTTTAATGCATTGGCCAGAACCGTCTTAAGTGTCCAGAGCGCGGCATTTGCAGACTCCGGATTTTCTTCTTTTTTATAAGTACGAACCTTGGTAATCTCAATGTACCAGTCGCAGAATTCGTCCCAGATAAAGTCATAAACCTTCTGTACGGCAATTCCAAGCTCGAATTTGTCCATGTTCTCGGTCACGTCCTTTGCAAGCGTGTTGACCTTTGAAAGAATCCATCTGTCTGCCGGATGCAGTTCTTCTGTCTGAGGCTCTGTCACTTCCATGCCTTCCAGGTTCATCATGATGAAACGGGATGCATTCCATACCTTGTTTGCAAAATTACGGGATGCCTCTACGCGCTCCCAGTAAAAACGCATGTCATTTCCCGGCGCGTTTCCGGTAATCAGCGTAAGCCTTAAGGCATCCGCCCCATACTTATCAATCACCTCCAGCGGGTCAATTCCGTTTCCAAGCGATTTGCTCATTTTGCGTCCCTCGGAATCCCTGATAAGTCCGTGGAACAATACCGTAGAAAACGGAGCCTTTCCCATCTGCTCATATCCGGAAAAAATCATGCGGATAACCCAGAAAAAGATAATATCATATCCGGTAACGAGTACATCGTTTGGATAGAAATAATCAAGGTCTTCGGTTTTGTCCGGCCAGCCGAGTGTGGAAAACGGCCAGAGTGCAGAGGAAAACCAGGTATCCAGCGTATCCTCATCCTGCGACATATGGCTGCATCCGCACTTTTTGCAGACTCCCGGATTTTCAATGGATACCACCATTTCCCCGCAGTCATCACAGTACCATGCCGGAATCCTGTGCCCCCACCAGAGCTGGCGGCTGATGCACCAGTCCCTGATGTTGTCTGTCCAGTTGAAATAGGTCTTGTCCATCCGCGCCGGAAGCAGCTTAATATCCCCGTTTTTTACAGCGGCAACCGCAGGCTTTATCATTTCATCCATTTTCACAAACCACTGCTGCTTAATCATCGGCTCTACCGTAGTGTGACAGCGGTCATGCGTGCCTACGTTGTGGGAATGAGGAACGACTTTCACGAGAAGTCCCATTTCCTCCAAATCCTTTACCAGCGCCTTTCTGCACTCATAACGGTCCATTCCGGCATACTTTCCAGCCTTTTCATTCATGGTGGCGTCGTCATTTATGACAACGATTTCTTCCAGATTATGCCGTTTTCCCACCTCAACGTCATTCGGGTCATTCGCCGGTGTAATCTTTACGCAGCCGGTTCCAAACTCTTTGTCCACATAGGAATCTGCAATTACCGGAATTTCCCTTCCTGTCGTCGGCAAAAGAAGTGTCTTTCCGATAATATCCTGGTACCGTTCGTCCTCCGGATTGACTGCAACCGCCGTATCCCCAAAGAGGGTTTCCGGACGGGTGGTTGCGATTTCCACAAACCTGCCTTCTTCCCCCACAACCGGATAATTAATATGCCAGAAAAATCCGTCCTGCTCCTCATGGATAACCTCAGCGTCTGAAATTGAGGTCTGGCAGACCGGACACCAGTTGACAATCCGTGAGCCCTTGTAAATCCAGCCTTTTTTATACAACTTAATAAATACTTCATTAACGGCGCAGGAACATCCCTCGTCCATCGTAAAACGCTCCCTCTGCCAGTCTGCGGACGAACCCATTTTGCGAAGCTGTTTTACAATGCGTCCGCCGTATTCTTTTCTCCAGTCCCAGCATTTATCAAGAAATTCCTCTCTTGTTAAGTCAGACTTATCAATCCCCTGCTCTTTTAAGGATTCTATGACCTTGACCTCGGTTGCAATGGACGCATGGTCGGTTCCCGGCTGCCACAGGGCATTGTAGCCCTGCATTCTCTTATAACGGATTAAAATATCCTGCATCGTGTTGTCTAATGCATGACCCATGTGAAGCTGCCCCGTGATGTTTGGCGGCGGCATAACGATGGTAAACGGCTTTCTGCTTCTATCCACTTCGGCATGGAAATAGCCGTTGTCCTCCCACTTTTTGTATAAACGGTCCTCAATGTCCTTTGGGTCATAGGTTTTTGATAATTCTTTACTCATGTCTTTATCCTCCCTGCCCCGCTTAAACCGCGTGCAAATTTTTTAAAGAAATATCCAGAATCGGGGCGGAATGCGTTAAAGCCCCGCTTGAAATATAATCCACACCAAGTCCGGTAAGTTTTTTGATATTTTCTTTTGTCACATTGCCGGATACCTCAATTTCCGCACGTTTGTCAATATATGCAACTGCTTCTTTCAGGTTTTCGGTGTCCATATTGTCAAGCATGATAATATCCGCGCCCGCTTCCACGGCTTCCTTAACCATGTCAAGGGTCTCCACCTCCACTTCAATTTTTCTGACAAACGGTGAATACGCCTTTGCAGCCGCAACAGCTTCCTTTACACCGCCTGCCGCACCGATATGGTTATCCTTAAGCAGTACTCCGTCTGTAAGGTTGTAGCGGTGGTTGTTTCCACCGCCGGTGCGTACCGCGTATTTTTCAAAAATACGGTTGTTCGGCGTGGTCTTTCTGGTATCCAGAAGCTTTATCCCGGTTCCCTCCAGTAAGGCTGCCACGGAATTCGTATAGGTTGCGATTCCGCTCATGCGCTGTAAATAATTAAGGGCGGTCCGCTCCCCGCATAAAAGCGTGCGGATATCCCCGTGTACCTTTGCCATAAGCTGTCCGGCTTTTACCGCATCGCCATCCTCCGCAAAAAATTCCACCTGTGTCTTTTCATCCAGCAAAGTGAATACCCGTTCAAAAACCTGCAGACCGCAGATAATTCCGTCCTGTTTGCAGATTAAATCCACCTCGCCCGCCTGCGGATGTGGCATCACGCTGTTGGTGGAAACATCTTCGCTTGTGATATCCTCCTTCAGCGCACTTATAATATATGGATCTGCATTTAATTTTAATGTTACATGGTCGAACATGATTGTTACTCCTTTTTATGTAATTTTTTGCGGAAAGCAACCTTTGCCTGCCTGTGGCTGTTATTTTCAGACGATGCCTCCATTCTTTCATCCGCTTCCGCAATTGCTGTTCTCACGCTCTCATGATAGCTGCTGGCAAGTGCATCTTCATTATCATATATGGAAAAATCAATTTTTGTAAACAGTGTATTGTCTGCTGTATACCCGCTGTCAAATCGCTCTGCCATCTGCTTTGCCGCCCGTTTTGCAAAAACCAGGCTTTCCAGAAGGGAATTGCTCGCCAGGCGGTTTTTTCCATGTACACCATTGCAGGCGGTTTCCCCGACTGCATACAGATGATCCATGGAAGTGGCGCTTTCGTGATTTACCTTAACGCCGCCCATGAAATAATGCTGCGCCGGTACGACCGGAATACATTCGTGCATCACATCATACCCCATCTCTCTGCAGTGCTTTACAATATTTGGAAAATGCGACCTTAATTCCTCCTCCGGAATCGGGCGCAAATCCTCCCAGACATACTCTGTCCCGTCCTTTTCCATCTGTTCATAAATTGCAGCGGTGACAACATCACGGGGCAGCAATTCGTTGACAAACCGGTTCATATGCTTATCGTAAAGCTTTGCCCCCTCCCCCCGCACGGATTCGGAAATCAAAAAACTTTTATCCTCCTCGTTTTCCGTATAAAGCGTGGTCGGATGAATCTGCACATAATTGATATCCTTCAGGCGGATCTTATGCCTGATTGCAAGGGCAAGGGCATCGCCGGTCAGATGACGGAAATTCGTGGAATGATAATAAAGTCCCCCGATTCCGCCGCATGCCCAGACTGTATACTGTGCCTCTATTACTTCAAATGTACCGTCCTCTTTCCGGATTACCGCGCCATAGCACTGGTTGTCCCCCGTGATAATATCCACCATCCGCGTATGCTCAAAAATCGTGATGTTTTTCCGTTTCTGCACCTCTGCAAGCAGCCGCCCCGTAATTTCCGCACCGGTAATATCTTCATGAAAAAGGATTCTTTTGTCCGAGTGTGCACCCTCTCTCGTAAAGACCAGCTCTCCCTTTTCATCACGGGCAAAATCCACCCCGTATCCCACAAGGTCATGAATCACATCGCGGGAAGAGCAAATCATGATACGGACGGAGTCCGGATCATTTTCATAATGTCCTGCTTTCATGGTATCTTCATAATAACTGTCAAAATCCGTCTCATCCTTTAACATGCAGATTCCTCCCTGCGCAAGGTAGGAATCGCTGCTTTTGATGTCAGACTTTGTAATCATTGTGATCTGTTTTTCTTCCGGCAACTGCAGGGCACAGTAAAGACCAGAGCATCCGGTTCCGACAATAAGTATGTCTGTTTTCATTATTTTCACACTTTCATAAACAAAGCAGCAACATTTTTGCTTCTTTTTCAGTAACTGTTCAGAACCCCGCCTCATTCCAGGGGGTGCTGAATCGTTACCTTTTTCATTATGCTGTAAAAAACCCCATGTCAATTTATATCTGACATGGAGTATAGCACATATCCCGGCCGGGAACAAGTTAAAAAAACTAATTTAATTAAAACCGACAACTTTTTGTGACAGACGGTATGCTGCAACTGAAATTTTACGGCCGCCCCTCCCCGGCAGATTCATGGTCTGTCCCATGATTCCCCGGCGCAGCCTGTGAAACAGCTTGATATCCCTGTCCTTGATATATTTCCAGAGTTCCCGTTTTTTCTCCAGATTTTCTTCCGTGCCGGAACGGATCAGCATAATGGTGGAAATGACTGTAATGATTTCCAGATAATTAAACATGTATTTACGGCATTTCGGATTGGAAACCTTCCAGAGATTCACGTCGTCCAGCATTATTTTGTTGACACGTATCTGCTGGTCAATCCGCGAAATCATCACCTTTTCATTGACCGACTGGTCTTCCCTTCCAATATAGTAACGGTAAAAATCCACATCCAGGTAATACATCGTGCGTACATACGGAAGCGGCTTATATACATAAATATTGTCTACATAAAATGTGTGTTTCGGCAATTCCAGTCCACACTCTAAAAGCAGCTTCGTCCTGTAAATCACGGAATGCATAAGAATATAATGTCCTTTGTGGAAACGGCGGATATCACTCCACGTAAACAGTGTATCTTTCGGAAATCCGGTCTGGCGCATAACCTTTTTGTGTTTTGCGCCTTCCTTTTCATATACATAATTACAAAGCAGCATGTCAAGTGTTGTCTTGCTCCCTGCCAGCTCCCTAAGCGTATGCAGAACCTTCTGGTAAGCCAGGGGTTCTATCCAGTCATCACTGTCCACGACCTTAAAATAAAGGCCGGCCGCATTCCGGATTCCGGTATTGACCGCCTCCCCGTGGCCGCCATTTTCCTGGTGGATAGCGCGCACAATGGATGGATAACGCTTCGCATAATCATCCGCAATTTCTGCAGTACGGTCTGTTGAACCATCGTCAACAATCAAAATCTCGATATCCTCGCCTCCCGGCAGGATTGATTCTATACAATGCTCCATATAATCCTGTGAATTGTAACACGGGATTGCAAATGTCAGTAGTTTCATCCAATCTCCTTTACAAGATCCATTGCCTTACGGCACATGGCATCTATATTATAATATTTATATTCCGCCAGCCTTCCCAGCAGGTAAAAACGCGGATAGCATTCTGTCAGCCTTTTGTATTTTTTGTAAAGTGCCTCGTTCTCCCCGTTCAGGATTGCATAATACGGAATCTCGTTTTCTGCCCCGGTATAGGCAAACGGGTATTCTTTTACAATGGTTGTACCGTCTGCATCTTTTTGTCCGGTCAGATATTTAAACTCGGTAATACGTGTAAAATCCTCATCCACGGTATAATTGACCACACTGTGACCCTGGAAAGAGTCTTTTTTCAGATGTTCGAATTTAAAATCCAGCGAACGGTACGGAAGCCTGCCATAACAGCAGTCAAACAGTTCATCAATGGCTCCTGTATATACCAGCGTTCCTTTAAAT
>CAYNOE010000165.1:0-6776 GCA_964398745.1 uncultured Lachnobacterium sp. | reverse complement strand
TCTGAGTTCCCCGTTCTTTAGCCGTAATAGAAAAAGACATATCCGTGAAATCAACATCCAGTTCTGCCACATATCCGTCTTTTTCCCATGTAAAAACCATTCCTGCACCTTTACTTTCCACCGACAGTCTGGAATGATATCCAAACGCAGGAAATGTATTCCGAAACTGCAGCATCTCAAGCTGCTTTAACACTACATTCCATGTAAGCCGCTCCTTAAGCTCTGTCAGTGTTAAATTTGTACGGTTAATTTCCTTATGTCCTCCGGCTTTTGCTGCTTTTACCGCCTCATAATCATTTGTTCCGGCAAACAAATCCAGATACCAGATTTGTGGCTTTCCCGGCATAAATAACTGTATCGCTCTTGCGAGAAGCAGCGCCTCCTCTTTTTCTCCCAGCGCATTATAATATGTGGTATTTACCTGATAATACATATTTTTACTGCCGTGCAAATCTTTTACATAGCCTCCCCGTTCCACCAGCAGGGCTATCATCTGCTCAATGCGCTCCTTGGGCAGCAGGCCCTTTAAATCCAGAACGGGAATACCATCATGGCAGCCAAGCATGTTTACACTATATATTTCTTTTTGTATCTGTTCCCTGGCCCAAAGCTCCAGATAGGTTCCATCCTGATTTTCGATTGCATCAATCACCAGTCCGGGCAGAAAAAAATCGTAAGTAAGATAGCCTTTATTTGAAATCGTTTCATAACGTTTTTCCGCATAACTGGCATGAATCTCCGGAAGTAAAGCCATATCATATCCCCGTGCCAGATCATTAACCTGTTCAAGAAATTTCCATGTCTGCGGTTCATTTAAAAAATTTCTTTTTCCAGGCTCTTTGGGTGCATATGCAAACGCATCAAGTCTCAGAATCTTTGTACCATATCCGGCAAGTTTTTCTATCGTTTCTTTATAAAAATCCCATACTTTAGGCGATTTAATGTTCAAATCCATCTGCCCCGAATATCTTGTATGATAGTCTTCACCAGCCCTGATCTCCTGATAAAATGTATTCCAGTAGGGAGCCCTGCTGCCATCCGCAAATTCTACCATAAGAAATGGTAATTCCGGTTTTCTGAAAAACATTAAATCCAGATACTCCTGTGCGGGCATAATATACCCATCCTCTGTCATCTCACCATATCCGGACCAGAATTCATTCCATTCAATAAAAAAATCACTGTATTCCGATTTTTTCCCCTTTTCCAGTAAATCCTGAAACTGAGGGGAGGCTACAGAAGCATGGTTTAGCACAAAGTCAAGTTTTAAGTACAGCTTTTTTCTGCCAAGTTCTTCCAGAACTTCCCTTGTTGCATATTTTTCCTCTAAATCATAATCAATGACCGAAAACCCTCTGTCGAGGTCGGAATGATAAATACTGGGCAGCACATAGACCGCTGAAAATGCTCCGGAAAATTTACTGTCCTCTAACAGATCACATAATATTTGCAACTTCCCGCCAAGGCTGTCCGGATACAGATTCAGCATCGGACGGTTATCCATCTCTGTCTTTTTTGATACCATTTTCCAGTCTCCTTTCATCCATTCAGAATACAGCCCTGCATATTCTGAAGCAGGTCAGCACAATGCAGGCTGGCGTTAATTTTTTCCTGCTCTATCTGCAGCACTCTTGCAACAAACTGGCTGTCTACTGCTGCATCCCTGTTACGCTTTTTTCGGTTTTCTAACGTTTCCTTTGGACTGCTTACGAGTACGACTGAAATATCAATTCCCTCCAGGGAACTGCTGTTTCCATGGGTCCATTCCAGAATCAGCATGTTTTTATCGGATACATCAGTCTCCTCATACCATATCTCATGTTCTTTCCTGCCCATATGGCGAAGCATAATCTGATCAGCTCCTCCCTTATATGCACAGAGAACAGCTGACAGTTCTTCCAGTGCCACTTCCTTTTCTGTTCCCAGATAATGTTTCAGGGCTTTATCACCCGCCCTCTGGTAAACGGCAATCCATGGGTTTTCCGTTATAAGGTTCTCATCTGCATCTTTTCCCTGCATTTGCAAATCCCTCAAAAAAATACTGACTTGTCTGCTGTACAGTTTTTTTTCTAATAATGCCAAAAGTCCTGCTGTCCGGAAAATACGCAGTCTTTCCGCATCATTATAAACCGGAATCCGGTGCGGATAAGAATCCCCTGAGATTACAATTGCATTTATCCCCTGTTTACCAAAACGTTCTTTTATCAGATATGCCATTCCTGTTTTTCCCACTCCGGAACCACCGGAAATAGAAAGTACCATTCGCTTCCCACATTTTTTCTGTCCAATTATTTTTAGTATGGCAGGAAATAATATATCTGCATTATGAATTTGTTCATCCACAAACTGTATCTGTTTTTCTTGAACGTCCATGCCATTTCCTCCATCCTCTCCTTATACTTTATTCGTCCTTTTTCATATCTTTTACTCTATCGCTTCAAACTGAATCTGGTATGCCTGATAATCCCCTAAATGCAGTGTAACCGGCAATCCGCAGGACATAAGCGCTGCACCGGAATATACTTTTTTGGACTCCGTATCCCGGTACTCCTTTGTCTCATCCAGTCCATCCAGTTTCACATAGATAACCGGCATGGAGCCATGCATGTTCAGCACTACAACACTAAGCACTGCCTTACACCTGTCAGCATCCACAACCAGCCAGGCTCCAAATTCATCTGCAAAGGGATTACTCAGACGGTAATAGTCCCCCGACTGTAATAACGGTGCAACCTGATGATATCTGGCAATCTGCTTTCGTACCTGCGTTTTCTCCCCATCACTCAGTTTTCCCAGATCCATCTCATACCCAAAGGCCCCCGTCATGGAAACTACCCCACGGGTATGAAAGTCTGTATTTCGCCCGGTCTGGTGATTAGGAACTGCCGAAATATGGGAACCCATAACAGCCAGCGGATAACCAAAAGACGTCCCATACTGAATCCTCACCCTGTCTACTGCATCTGTATTGTCACTGCACCAAATCTGCGGTGTATAATAAAGCATTCCCATATCAAACCGTCCGCCACCTCCGGAACAGCCCTCCCATAAAATATCAGGAAAATCGGTCGTCAGCTGTTCCAGAAGGCGATACACGCCAAGCATATAGTCATATAATACTGCCCCCTGCTTTGCGGCATAATTGGAATATATATCCGAAAGACTTCTGTTCATATCCCATTTCACATAATGAATGTCTCCCTGTGAAAGCACTGCAGCAATTTTGTCATACAAATAGGAAACCACCTTGGGATTGGCAAAGTCAAGAATCAGCTGGTTGCGGGCCCGAACCGGTTTCTTGCCCGGAATCCGCATTACCCATTCCGGATGGGTCCGGTATAATACGCTGTCCTCGGAAATCATTTCCGGCTCTATCCATATGCCAAACTGTACACCGGTTTCCTTAATTCTGTCTGCCAGTTCCCCCAGTGTGCATCCCAGTTTTTCCTCATTGACCTCCCAGTCTCCAAGAGAAGAATTGTCATCATTGCGATGACCAAACCATCCGTCATCCAGCACCACCATCTCTATGCCAAGTTCTGCTGCCTGTCTGGCAAGATTTACAATATCCTCACCTGTAAAGTCAAAATAGCATGCCTCCCAGCTATTGACTAATACCGGACGGATTTTATGCTGGTAGGCACCACGGCAGATATGTTCCCTCACGCACCGGTGGAACTGTTGGGACAGCCGGTTAAGCCCCTGTTCAGAATAGGATAACACAACTTCCGGTGCATAAAATACCTTATTTTCCTCCAGAGGATAGGAAAACTGCTCCTCTGAAAGCCCCATAAGAAATCGGGTCTGGTCGTACTGGTCCATTTCTATCTCAGCCACAAAACTTCCGCTGTACACAAATGCGGCCCCATAACATTCACCCCTGCGTTCGGAAGTGTCTTCCCCTGCAAGAATGATAAAGGGATTATACTGATGGGAAGAACAGCCTCTTGTACTCCCCACCATCTGTCTTCCGTGGGACACTCTGGTTCTCTGCACATTGCGCTCCATCGCATGCCTGCCATAAAAGGTTATCGCATCATATGTTCCATACAGAAAATCCAGACATACACTTGCAGCCTTTTCAATATATACGGTTTTTGTCCCTTTGTTTTTCACCTGCACCGCTCTTGTTATCACATCACAGTCCTCAAGCACACCATATAACAGGGAAACCTCCAGTCCCAGCCTTGCATCCTCCAGTACCACGGTCAGCGTCTGCGCATCTGCTGCATATGCGGCGGGAAGTCCTGGAATGCCATATTTCTGACCGGCAATCTCATGGCGGAGATAACGAAGGTCACAGCCGTAGCAGTCATTTTCCTCCCGGACTTTAAACGCCACACTTCGGTAGTCCCCGTTTCCCAGTACCGGAAACTCCTGCGGCAGTACATCGAGAGAATATGTGCGGTCCATTCCTGCCGTGTGCGGATTGCCGGAAAATCCACGGTCAAAATAAGTCAGCATATAATCTGTGGGTGCGTCCATTGTTTTCCCATAATACAGATGCAGTAAATATTTCTGCTCATCCACCTTCATCTGATAGGTGGTATTTTGTGTATGGAGCGAAAAAATCTGTTTTTTCCCATCAAATAAAATTGCCATTCCAGTTCTCCTTTTTATAGTTATTTAACTGCACCATTCGCCACTCCGGCAATAATCTGTTTCTGACATACCAGATAGAAAATAACAATTGGCAGTAATGCCAGCAGATAAGATGCAAATGCCAGATTATAATTAGTTCCAAACTGACTCTGAAAATTAAGCTGTGCCAGCGGCAGCGTATTCTTGTCGCCAGACATAATAACCAGAGGCGTCATTACATCATTCCATGTCCCAAGAGCCGTTAAAATAGCTACTGTCGCATGCATAGGACGCATATTCGGGAAAATAATCCTCCAGAAGGTTTTCCATGCTGACGCCCCATCCACACAGGCTGCTTCTTCCAGCGCTACTGGAAGATTGGATAAATACCCCGCATAAAGCATAGTGTTCATCGGCATATAAAATACTGTATAAAGCAAAACCACTCCAACCTCATTGGCAAGCCCCATATGGGCAGTCTGTTTTACAAGCGGCATCATTAAAATAGCAAATGGAACAAACATACCGCTGACCAAGTACAGATATACAGCATTATACGCCTTACTGCGTGCCTTCTTCCTCCCCAGTACATAACCGATCAGAGAATGTATAACAATGGATAATGCAATCGTTGCTAATGTAATTACCAGACTGTTTCCAAGGGAATTCCAGAAATCCGTCACCTTCATTGCTTCCCTGAAATTATCCAGACTCCATTTTTCAGGAAAGGATAAAATTCCACTGATACTGTTCGTCATTTCCGACGGCTGCTTAAAGGCAATCATAACCGTCATATACAGCGGAAACAGAATAGTCACCAGTCCAAGCATCAGCAAAATGGTTACCCATGTATTTTTCTGTATTCTTTTTGGCTTATTTTCCATCATAGCTGTTCCTCCTTTTTCCCCAGAAATCTCATCTGCAATACAGAAATCACGACAATTACCACAAAAAATACAACTGCATTTGCACTCTGGAAACCGAACTGCCCGCCGCTCATACCATTATTGTAAATCAGATATGAAATGGACTCCGTACTCTGGGCAGGACCGCCTTTTGTCAATGACATAATCTGGTCAAATACCATCAGAAAATTCTTCATACAAAGCACCAGATTAATCGTAAAAAATGGTAAAATCAGAGGAAACGTCAGATGCCTGAACTGTTTCCATCCCATCGCACCGTCCAGAGAACCAGCCTCATATACATCCTCCGGAACAGTCTGCAAACCGGAAATATAAATAATCGTATTCATGGCAATGGACTGCCACGCACACACAACCGCGATACAAAACCATGCCGTGCCGGAATTTGCTAACATACTGTTTCCTTCGAACCCCATCATTTTTGCCAGCTCCGGCAAAATATAGGTAAAGAAGTAGTTAAATATGTAACCAACCACCAGTCCGCCTAATACATTTGGAAGGAAATACATTCCCCTCAGCATATTTTTAAAACGAATTTTGCTGTTTAATGCAACTGCAAGTACCAGACTTATTACGTTTACAATAATCGTGGTAACCACGGCCAGCTTAAAGGTGAACAGATAGGAGTTTCCTACCCTTGCGTCATGAAATAAATCAATATAATTGCGCAGTCCAACCCATTCATAACTGCCATACCCCCTGAAGTTTGTAAAACTGTAGATTACTCCCTGAATAAGCGGCAGTGTATTAAATGTAAAGAACAGCAGTACAATCGGGATGGTAATGAACAGAAAGGTTCTTTCTTTCGGGGAAAGCTTATTTAATACCCCCGGTTTCTTTTCCGTTTTTATTTTTGCATTTTCCTTCATGTTTATTCCTCCTCTTGCTTTCTATTTATTCTATCAAAATAAAATGGAAAAACTTTCAATGAAACACAAATTTTTTAAAATTTCTTCCATTCTGCGGTATTGTTGTGAGGAATGAGCAATAATTAACTATCATAATGGCAATATTTGTAAAGAAAATCACTTGTTTTTCCAGTAAAATTATTTGTGACGGCAGTGTATTCGGACACAGACGCCAAAATAAACTGAGAAGGAGACAGGGAATGAGGAAAAAGGGTAAATCCATGAAACTTTCTGCCGGACTGGCAGTGCTTGGGCTGTCGCTTGCCATGGCAGGCTGCTCGCAGAAAGGACAGGCTGCGGACAATGAAGTATCGCAGGGAATCGAAGGCGGCATACAGCAGGAATGGGGTGAAGAGGACAA
>CAYNOE010000164.1:0-6784 GCA_964398745.1 uncultured Lachnobacterium sp. | reverse complement strand
TATGATAAACATCGTTACCATGCGGTATTTCTATACTATTTTTACATATTTTGGTGAATAAGTCCAGTAAAAATTAGCACTTTTTTAATAAATATTAAAGAAAAACCGTTTCCAAATGTCAACTTTTTTTTCACAGGGTTTACAATTCCCTTGCAGTCACATGATCCGCATCTTTAAAGATATGGTCTGCCGGAATGACAAACCGGACCGAGGATGTCGGGTAAACGCTGCTTCTTGGGCCGATTACGGTTCCCGGATTTAAAACCGAGTTGCATCCCACCTCCACATAATCCCCGAGCATAGCGCCAAACTTCTTAAGTCCTGTTTTAATTTCCTCATTTGTTCCGTATCTGTCCTTGACAACAACCAGGGTTTTGTCGGATTTCACGTTTGAGGTAATGGAACCTGCACCCATGTGGGATCTGTAGCCCAGAATGGAATCTCCCACATAGTTGTAATGCGGCACCTGTACGGAATTAAATATGATATCGTTCTTAATTTCCGTTGAATTACCAACCACAGTGCCTTTTCCTATAATGGCACTGCCGCGGATAAAGGCACAGTGCCTGATTTCCGCGTCCTCGTCAATAATTAAAGGACCATTTAAGCATGCTGTCGGAGCAACCTCTGCACTTTTGGCAATCCAGATATCCTCCCCCCGCCTCTCAAATTTTTCTGTATCCAGCACTGGACCAAGCGCAAGGATAAAATCACGGATTCCAGGAAGTGCTTCCCACGGATATGTAAACTGCTTTAGGTACTCTCCTGCAATTGTCTGTGACAGGTCATATAAGTTTGTGATTTTTGCGTTTTCCATTTTCTTTAAATCCTTTCTTAAACTGTATTATCAATGACTGGCCCGGCTGATGTTTTCCTGTTTTGCGCCTCCACGCCATTGTCAACCTCTTTTCTGTTTTGGTTTACTCGTGTATCAAAATCAAACAGAATCTGACCATTTTCGTATTTCAGGCAGGCGTCAAATATGTTTCCTGCCTTTGAAGTAAATCCGCTTACCGGCCCACTGGTTTTTCCCTTTTCCAGTAATTCCGCCATAATCTCTTCAGAAAGCTCTGTTTTGGCTACTGTATGCCATATATTAAATCCACATTCACACTCATATTTCCACTGGGATTTCTTTAAAAGCCTGCCACATTGCGGACATGCAACCTTTGTCTGCTCCGGCGCGGGCCTGTCAGGAAATTCAAACCTGAGTCCGGTTACTTTGCCATCCTCTCCCTTCAGGAGGGCAACTTTTGCCTCAAATTTATTTCCGGTCTTCGATTTAAAGCCCTTTATCATATCTGTTATGCCATTTTTTAATAACTTCTTTACCTGCGCTTCAGAGAGGGATTTTCCAGCCATTTTTCCAATGGCGAACCGGCAGCTTTCAGGATTGTCCTTTTCATAATTTGCACAGCCGTACCCAAACGGCGTTACGACAATTTCCCCTCCGCAGACCGGACATTTCACATCCGGAATCCTTCTGGCTTGTGCATGTTCAAAATCAAACTGCACCAGAACCTTTCCTTCCCCATCTTTTACAAGTGCAAGGCAGGCGTCAAATTTCTTCCCGGTTCTGGACTTAAAGCCACGGAGTGTTTTGGTCTTTCCATCGGCCAGAAGCTGTTTTACGTCTTCTTCGGGAATCTCAAGGCCTGCAACCGTACCAATGGAAAACCGGCAGCCTGTTTTTTTGTAATTCGCACATCCGTATCCAAAAGTAGTCTTTTGCATCTCCCCGCCGCATACGGGGCATTTTGCACCGATATAATAGCCGGATTTCGCACCTTTTGCATTTGTTCCAATAAAAGCATGAATTTTTTCGGAAAGCGGCTCATGAATATCGTTTTTAATCATTTTTTCGGTTTCTGTACGGATAAAATCCTCCAGCTTTTTCCGGTATTCCCCAAAATCCACAGTCCCGTTTGTAATACCGTCCAGCCCCTTTTCCCATGAAGCGGTCATTTTTGGATTCAAAAGGGCCGGAACGGTCATGCTTACCACCTCAAAAACCATCTCTCCAAGGCTCTCCGGCATTAGTACCTGTGTTTTTTTATTCAGGTTTAAATATTTAATTCTGACCAGTTTTTTGATAATTTCCGCACGGGTTGCCGAAGTTCCGATTCCCGAACCCTTAATCTGTTCCCGAAGCTCCTCATCCTCGATAAGCTGGCCGGCATTTTCCATGGCAAGCACCATGGAACCGGAGGTATAACGCTTGGGCGGAGAAGTCTTTCCCTCCCTGATCCGGTAACCGTAAACCGCAATTTCATCCCCTTTTGTCAGTTTATTGGCCAGTTTCAGTAATTCTTCCGGGTCTGCCGTTTCTTCTTCGTCCTCTTCCTCCCCGTTTTTTTTGTATTCACCAGCAGTCACACGTTCCAGCCCCCTGTCCGGATTCATGGGATCATTTTTGCTCTTCTTTTTGGGGATTCCCGCAATCTCAAGATATCCCGGCGTCTTTAAAATCTTTGCCGAAGAAAAAAAATGCTCTGTCTGTTCCCCTGTGGAAACCGCAACTGCAAGCTTTACATTCTGGTATTCCGCCGGCGGGTAAAAGATACTTAAAAACCTGCGTACAATCAGCTCAAACACTGCTTTTTGAATCGAATTTAAAGAATTCAGTTCTGTCAGCTGTCCCGTTGGAATAATCGCATAATGGTCTGTCACTTTACTGTCATTTACATACTGGGTTTTTTCAATCCGGGAAAAAAGCTTTTCTTTCATGATTTTTTCTGCAAATACGGCCGTTGGTTTATATCCCTGCAGATTACTGATATTTTTGCAAATTTCCTTTGCAACTGCGGAAGAAAGCACGCGGGCATCCGTTCTTGGATAGGTGGTAAGTTTTTTTTCGTATAAATCCTGCGCGGCCTGCAGCGTTTCATCCGGACTGATTTTAAATCGCTTTGCGCACTCAGCCTGCAGTTCGGCAAGATTAAAAAGAAGCGGAGCCCGCTTTTTACTAACGCCTTTTTCCAGGGATTCCACAATGGCCTTTTTCTGCTGCAGTCCGGCAGTCAGTACAAGTGCATCCTTTTCTTCCCGAAAACCGTTCTCTTTATATAAAAGAGGGGACATAAAATACTTTGAGCCTTCCACGACTCTCCATTCCCCTTCAATTTTTGCATCTGAAAACTTTCCGGTCACCCTATAAAACGGGGTTTCCTCAAAGTTTCGGATTTCACGTTCCCGGTTGACAACCATGCCGAGCACGCAGGTCATCACACGCCCCACCGCGATTGCTGTATAAGAGCTGGTTCCTGCCGCACGGTTTAAAAGATTCCCGTATTTTACCGACATAACACGGGAAAAATTAATTCCCATGGCATAATCTTCAATTGTCCTCATAATACCGGATTTTCCAAGATTGGCATAGTCTGACATTGGTTTCGCTTCTCTGATTCCGCGCAGAATTTCCTCTTTGGTCTGGGAATCAATCCATACACGGAACTCTTTCATTCCTTTTCTGACGCCGCCGAAATTACGGATATTTTCTTCAATTGTCTGCCCTTCTTTTCCAGCATCCCCTGCCCAGTATACCCGTTCAATGTCTTCCCTCATCAGCATTCCGTGTACAATGTCATACTGTTTTTTTACATCTTTTATAACGTCATATTTATAGTTTTCCGGCAGAAAAGGCAGATCCTCCAGACGCCATTTCTTATATTTCATGTCATAGCTTTCAGGATACACCAGCCCGACCAGGTGTCCGACACACCATGTAATGATGTAATCATTGTTTTCAAGGTATCCATTCTGCCTGCCGTTTACACCAAGCACTTTCGCAAATTCCTGTGCAACGGATGGTTTCTCCGTAATAATCAGTGATTTCCCCATTGTTTCTCCTTGCAGGCATCTTTTTAATCGCAAAAATATTCTATAATAAGTGGCAGAAACAAACTTACAGCTCAGTCATATCAATCAGTTCGAAACGCGAATCTTTTTGTACATATTCCACAAGCTCCGGCTCGAATGCCTTTGCGGAGAACAGATAATAATGTTCTGAATTAATTTTTGCTTTCTGCATGGTATCATACATCTGTTCACACATCGGCATGGTCAAATACGGCTGGTTCCAGTTGCACAGCCCTACAATATTGCGTCTGTCGCTGCTCTGCGCGATAATATCAATCGTTCCTGTTTTACCAACCCACATTCCCATCTTGTGAATTTTAAACGGCACACGTCCAAGCTGGTTTAAAAGCTGCAGGTATTCCATGCAGACATTGCGGAAATACCGTGTCAGATATTCATCCAGCTCTTTTTCTATATATTTATCATAAAAATCAGAAGGCGTCATCATGTAGAGTTCCGAAAGATGCAAAAACAGAAAACGGAACCAGAAGTTCACAAATGTGTCCTTAATCTGGTATACGCCCTTTTTGGCATTCTCCCATCCGCCCGTTTCAAAAGAAACAACTTTTTCAATGATATCAAAATGGCTCAGGTTTTTCATGTAAACACTGATTTTTGCACGGGAAAACCCGGTATACAGAAACAGATCGTTGAGCTTATTATGCCCCTGCGCGATTGCGGACAGTATTGTATTATATACCGAAAGTTCACGAAGCTCTGATGAAATCACATTCTGCGCCATGTGAAACAAATATCCGTTTTCCGAAAGCACCAGTTTACAGATATTTTCCTTAAAGGAAAGTCTGGCGTCCCACTGCTCCATATACCCCGGCACTCCGCCAATTACACCGTAAATCTGAATACATTCGCTGACCGACAGATCCGGAAACGCCCGCACCACTTCAAGAAAAGTCATGTTTTGAAGCTTGATGGTTGCAGTAATTTTTTTCGTTTCGTCCCCGAAAACCTCTTTCAGATTCTGTTCTGCCCAGACAATGGAGGAGGAGGCGAGAATAATCATGACTGGTCCGGGATAAAGCCGTTTTGCCTTGAGTTTTAAGATACTCTTTAAGAAATCTGCATCTTTTTTCATAATATACTGCATTTCATCGATTACCAGTACCAGCTTTGTGGCATCCCCGCTTTTAATCCGGTTAAAATACTCATCATAAGTATGCTTCTGCAATCTTACGTCAAAGCGCTTTTCAATTTCCGCACCCATCATGGTAAGCTGGTCCTGTGCGGACACCTCCCGGGCTCGGTAATAAAAGCTTTTTTTATCCCTCATAAATGTCTTAAGCAGTTCTTCCTTCCCGCAGTTTAAATTTCCATATAAAATTACAAGCTGGTTTCCCTCCCGGGCATATAATTCTTCCAGTTCATTTAAATCCGTGCTTTTCACGTTCATAGACGTTTTCCTCCTAATTGAATGCATCATGGGATACATTACATTGTCAGCTGTTAGAAATTATATCATACCTTAATTTCACTTTCAAGAAAAAAAGAACCGCAGAAACATTTTCTGCGGTTCCAGCGCTGTAGAATTACTTATGCAGCTTATTTTTTTGTTATATATCCCTGGGCTTTTAAAAGCTCTGCACAAAGCACAGCTCCTCCTGCGGCGCCGCGCACGGTATTGTGGGACAGACCAACGAATTTCCAGTCATATACTGTATCCTCGCGGAGACGCCCCACGGAAATCCCCATTCCGTTCTCATAATCAACATCCAGCGCAACCTGCGGCCGGTCATCTTCCGGCAGGTAGCGTATAAACTGCTTTGGTGCGCTTGGCAGCCCGAGTTCCTGTGGCAGGCCGCTGAAACTTTCCAGCGCGGCCACAAGCTGTTCTTTGGCCGCTTTTTTCTTAAACTTTACAAATACCGATGCCGTATGTCCGTTTAAAACCGGAACACGGATACACTGGCAGGTAATGACCGGGGATACTGCCGGAACAATCACTTTCTTAGCATCGTCAATCCCACCCCAGAGACGGAGCGGTTCTTTTTCGGACTTCTCCTCTTCCCCGCCGATATACGGAATAATATTTCCTTCCATTTCAGGCCAGTCCTTAAAGGTCTTGCCTGCACCCGAAATCGCCTGGTACGTACTTGCAACAACCTCATACGGTTCGAACTCCTTCCACGCAGTAAGAACCGGTGCATAGCTCTGGATGGAACAGTTCGGCTTTACGGCAATGAACCCGCGTTTGGTGCCAAGACGTTCTTTCTGGTATTTGATAACCTCCATGTGCTGCGGGTTGATTTCCGGAACCACCATCGGCACATCCGGCGTCCAGCGATGCGCACTGTTGTTGGAAACGACCGGTGTTTCTGTTTTTGCATAGTCCTCTTCAATTTTCTTAATCTCATCCTTTGACATGTCAACCGCTGAAAAAACAAAGTCAACATTCGAAGCCACCCTGTCAACCTCATTGACATTCATGACAACAATTTCTTTCACGCCCTCCGGCATCGGGGTATCCATCTTCCAGCGGTTTCCCACTGCCTCTGCGTAGGTTTTCCCGGCACTTCTCGGACTGGCTGCAATTGTGGTAACCTCAAACCACGGATGGTTCTCCAGTAATGAAATAAACCGCTGTCCCACCATGCCGGTTCCGCCAAGGATACCGACCTTTAATTTCTCACTCATTGATTGTACCATGCCGCAGGCATGGCGCCTGCAGCTTTACCCTTTCTTAGATTTTTTAATCTTTAATCTCCTCTTGTAACAGATATTATGTGTCCGTCTGCAGCATACAACTGTCTTTATTAGACATAAGCTTACAGCAAACCAGCTAAAAAAGCAAGATATTTTTGTTTATTAGACTATTTGCCAGAAACCATGTCCTCAAACTCTTTAAAAGCATCTTCTTTCAGGTATGCTTCTTCAATGGCAATTACCTGTTCCATGGCGCTTTTGGAAGGGG
>CAYNOE010000163.1:0-6826 GCA_964398745.1 uncultured Lachnobacterium sp. | reverse complement strand
TAACGGCAAATGGGCTGACGCTGCATGTCAAGTTTTCATAGAAAACTTGACACAATCTTGAAATGTCAATTTGTTTATAAAAAAGTTTTTGCATTATAAGAAAAATTATGTGTGACAGTTTACTGGAAGAAAAAATTTCCGGTATTTAACTGCCTGAGTTATAGGAAATTTCTTGTATATTAACCGGGAATGCCTTATACTATAAAAAAGACAATAATCAGGGGGAAAGTATTATGCTTAAAATTGTTGGAACAGAAAATGGAAAAATTCAGGATGAAAAGGTCATTCTCACGGATGAAGGGAAAATTACCGGGTTTGGTGTGTTTCTGATTATACTTGATGTTCTTGCGGATATCGGAATCGTTTTTCTGTTCAGCCGGATGATAAAAAAGCGCAGGGCAAAATCAAAACAGACTGAAAAAAAGAAAAGAGGATAAACCGGATAAAACAATGAATTATGACTGCTTAATCATAGACGATGAAAAACTGCTTGCAGACAGCACGGCAGAATATTTTAATATATTTGGTGTTAAAACCACAGTGGCATATACAGCAGAAGAATGCAGAGAGTTTTTTCACGAAAACTCTGCGCAGCTTCTGCTGCTTGACATTAACTTAGGAGACAGCAGTGGCTTTGAGTTGTGTAAAGAACTCCGCGAAAAAACAGAAATTCCCATTTTATTTATTTCTGCACGGACAAGTGATGACGATAAAATAATTGCATTAAATATCGGCGGGGACGACTATGTCCAGAAGCCGTACTCCCTTGGTGTTTTACTTGCAAAGGTAAAGGCCGTGTTAAAGCGGTATGGGCAGACAGAAAATAATGAATATACAGACGGCAGGCTGAAGGTGGATTTTGATGCAAAGCAGGTATATGTTGAAGGAAATGCCGTAAAGCTGACAACGCTGGAATTTAAATTATTATCCTGTCTTATTCAAAATAAAAACAGGGTGGTTTCCAAGCAGGAGCTGTTTGAAAAAGTCTGGGAGGATTCTTTTACAGGCGACGGCACATTAAATGTCCATATCCGTAAAATTCGGGAAGCCATAGAGCGCGAACCGGGCAGCCCGGAATATATTCTTACCGTCTGGGGTGACGGCTATAAATTTACCGGGGAGTAAAATAAACCATGAAGAAACAAATATTTCCTGTCCTTCTGCTGGTTTTCTTTGCGGTGGAAGCAGCAGCAATTCTCATATTTACTTTTCATGATCCCGGCGGTCTGCAGGACGCTGTCTGCGTAAACGAAGCCGTTCAGTCAGTACAAAAAGACTGGGATACCATCGAAACCCATAAAAACCGGACAGACCTTGATTATGTACTGCTGGATATGCAGGAAAATCTTTTATTTAAGACAAAGGCAGGTTTAAGTGAAAGTATCAACAGCGCAGTCACGCATATGGACACCATACTTGATATAAAAAAAGACGGTGCGCCAGTGGGAAAAATCATTATTTATAACAGCAGCAGGGAAACATTTCAAATGTGGAAACGGGTGGTATGCACTGTTTTATTAACTGCCACGCTTTTGCAGTGTGCAGTCTGTATATACTGGCGTATCTGGCTGAACCACACCATCATAAATCCCTTTAAGAAATTAAAAGGGTTTGCCGAGCGCATTGCGGGTGGTAATCTGGATATTCCGCTTACAATGGATAAAGGGAATCTGTTCGGGGCATTTACGGAAAGCTTTGATATTATGCGCGCAGAGTTAAAGCGAGCAAGGCTTGCGGAAGAAAAAGCAAACGCCAGTAAAAAAGAACTTGTGGCAAAGCTTTCCCATGATATTAAAACACCTGTTGCAAGCATCAAAGCAGCGTCAGAGGTCGGGGCAGCGTTTACGGATAACGAAAAAATCCGGGAAAACTATACGCAGATTATCGCAAAAACCGACCAGATTAATACGCTTGTTACCAACCTGTTTACGGCAACGCTGGAAGAACTGGACGAGCTTACCATTACGCCGGAGGATACTATGGGAAGCGAACTGGAATACCTGCTTGAAAACGCCGATTATTTACACCGTGCAAAAATACCGGAGATTCCCGACTGCCTGTTATATATGGATAAACTGCGCCTGCAGCAGGTTTTTGACAACATTTTTTCCAATTCCTATAAATATGCGGATACGAAAATAGATATCTCAATATGGAACGGGGACAGTTTCTGCTGTGTCTGTATCGAGGATTACGGGGGCGGCGTAAACAAAGAAGAACTTCCGTTATTAAAAGAAAAATTTAAGCGCGGCAGCAATACAGACCATACGGAAGGAGCAGGACTCGGACTTTATATTTCTGATTATTTTATGCAGAAAATGCATGGAGGGCTTACGATAGAAAATGGAAAGAACGGACTGAAGGTAACTGTCATGATTGCATTTGGCGGCACGATTTAAGGATTCCTTAAGGATTGCATAAAGACATTTAAGAACTGGAAATGTAAAATAGGTTCCAAGGTAAGGAGGTCTGACATGGAAAATATTTTACTGCAAACAGAAAAACTGAGCAAAACCTTTTCAAGCGGCGGGGTTTTGCAGCACGTTCTTAAAAACATTGACTTAAAACTGTACAAAGGGGATTTTACAGTTATCATGGGAGCCAGCGGAGCGGGAAAATCCACACTGCTGTATGCCCTTTCGGGGATGGATACCCCATCGCTTGGAACAATATCCTTTGGAAACGAAACCATCTCCGGTTTCAGTCCGGATGAGCTTGCAGTGTTCCGGCGGAAGCACTGCGGTTTTGTCTTTCAGCAGATTTATCTGATTGACGGAATGTCCGTGATGGATAACGTACTTTCTGCAGGACTTCTGGTCAGTAAAAACAAAAAAGAACTGGTAAAAAATGCAAAGGAATTACTTTTATCGGTCGGGATAGGCGAGGAGGCATGGAATAAATTTCCCACGCAGCTTTCCGGCGGTGAAGCGCAGCGTGTGGGAATTGTCCGCGCCCTGATTAATTCACCGGAAATTTTATTTGCCGATGAGCCGACCGGGGCGCTCAACTCCAAAACCGGACTGGATGTTCTGGATACGCTGACGGACTTCAACGCAAAGGGACAGAGCGTGGTCATGGTAACGCATGATATGCGTTCTGCACGGCGCGGCAACCGTATTTTATATTTAAAGGACGGCGTCATTTTAGGCGAATGTAATCTGGGAATTTATAAACATGGTGACAGGGAAAGGCACGAAAAACTTTCTGCATTCCTGACGGAAATGGGGTGGTAGTATGAGAAAAACTTTTCTTCTTGCACGCTCCGATTTCCGCAGGGCAAAGGGACAGACACTGACGCTTTTTGTGCTGATATTTCTGGCGGCGCTAATGCTGAACCTGTGGCTGGTGCTGTCTTTCGATTACAGGCAGAATTTTGATCGTTACCATGATAAACTGAATGCAGAACATGCGGTTTTTGTGATTTGCGGAAACAGTACGGAAATGGACCGCTTTCTGACGGATACCCTGGAAGCGGATAAAGAAACAAAAGAATATTCCCTGGACGAATCCATATTTGAAGCCGGGGGATTTGATTACCGCGGCAGCGAGCTTGAAAATGCGTTTATTTTTCTGGAGAAGCAGACCGCCCTTACCCGCTCTGTTGGAAGGGTGGAAATCGTGGAATCCGGTTCCCGAAAAAGCGGAATCTATATGCCCATGTATTATAAAACAGAGGATATAGCTGTTGGAAAAGACATAGAAATCACACTTGGCAGCCGTAAAATAACCTATCCCATCTGTGGCTTTTTTAACAGTATTATGGCAGGCTCGAACAACTGCGGAATGATTGAGCTGGTGCTGACAAAGGACAGGTATGACGAATTAAAAGAAGCGGGTTTGCAACAGGCCACACTCTGTTCCGTCCGGATTGCGGATAAAGAGAAGAGCGAGAACTTTAATGCGGCATTTAATGAATCCGTATCTGCAGAATATCCGGATGCATGTGCGGCAAGCAATTCCTATCTGATTGTTTCCACAAGCAGGTATATCTCGCAGATGATATGTTCGGGAATCATGTGCGCAATGGCATGCTTTATTCTTCTGATTGCATTTGTTGTGACAGCATCAAATATAACCGGTTACATTCAGGATAACATGCAAAATATTGGCGCTCTGAAAGCAGTGGGGTATACAAGCCGGGAGCTGGTGTTTTCATTTTTATTCCGGTTTCTTGGAATTTCCGTGGCGGCTGTTATTTTGGGCATCGGAATCTCCTATGTGCTTTTTCCATATATCAATACCATGATGGTAGAACAGACAGGGATTCCGTACCGGGTACATTTCCTCCCTCATCTGGCGTTTTTGACACTGTCTGCCATATGCGCTGCCGTTTCATTTGTTGTGTGGATGTCCTCATGGAAGCTTAAAAACATTGAGCCGGTTACGGCGCTGCGCCAGGGAATTCATACGCACAGCTTTAAACAAAACTTTGCCCCGCTGGAGAAAACGAACCTGCCGTTTCATTTTGCGCTTGCATTAAAAACGATGGGTGAGGGAATCAAAGATCATATTATTGTCAGCATAACGATGTTTGTCCTTTCTTTGATTGTTGTTTTTTCAGGCCTGATGATAAAAAACGTGATTATGGATATGACACAGTTTATTTATCTGGTTGTGGGGGAAATGGCGGACAGTCTGGTTAATGTCAGTGCAGATGCAGAGCTGGATTTTCTGCAGGAAATGAAGGCGGATGAACGGGTGGAAAAAATCTATCTTTTTCATACCGCAAGTGCCATCCACGAGGACGGGGCGCTTCTGACAGTGAATTTAACAGATGACTTTTCCAGACTCAATAACCAGAATATTGTCTGTTCAGGAAGATACCCGGAGTATGAAAATGAAATTGCGCTTGCCGCAAAATATGCAAAAGAACAGAAGCTGGATATCGGAAATGAAATCACGATAGCGGTAAATGGAAAAAAAGAAACATATGTCATCACCGGGTTTACACAGATCAGCAACAATATGGGAAAGGACTGTCTGCTCACAAGGGCGGGTTATGAACGTATGGGAAAGCTTTTGGATATGTCTTACAGCATGAATCTGAAAGCAGGTACGGATATTGATGCTTTTCACAGGGACATAAAAAGGCGGTTCGGGGAAAACGTAAACACGATGGTTAATATGCATGCGCAGATTGAGGGTATCGCCACAATATATGTAACGCTGATAAAAATGATTGTGGTGGCGGTTTTTGTACTGAGTGTTATCATTATTGTATTTGTGCTGCATCTGCTTGTAAAGACTCTGCTGGGGAAAAAGAAGCAGGATTACGGAATTTTAAAGGCGCTTGGTTTTACGACCGGGCAGCTGGTTGTCCAGACCGCGCTCTCCTTTATGCCTGCGGTAATTGTTTCCACCGTTATTGGAATTACGGTAAGCTGTTATATAATTAATCCGCTTGTGGCATGGTTCCTAAGAGGTATCGGTATTGTAAAATGTACATTTGCAGTTCCGGTTCCCCTGATTGCTGCAGCAGCTGCGGCACTGGTGCTGTTCGCATTTGCTTCTGCATGCCTGATGTCATATAAAATTAAAAAGATTGTGCCTAGGACAATGCTGGCAGGGGAGTAAATTCCGGTATTCATCTTGACGTATTCTGTTATTACTGGTACTATAGCTGGGAAGAATCAAAGCAGAATAAAGGATGGAAAATCATGAATTACTTTACATTTGAAGAAAATGAAAATGGATATACGCTGACAGACTATCTGGCAAAAGAGGACATTGGCTGAAATCCTATTAAAAAAAGGAGGGAATGTTCCGGGATGGGCAATACACATTATGCATGGGACTGTATCCATGAATTGGAAGGGCAGAGATTAATAAGTATGCCAGAAAAGGAAAGGCTGTGTGAGAAGATTTCCCGTACTGTAAAAAAACCGTCCGCAGCGCTTGTCATTGCGGTAAAGGTTATTCCAGTCCTGATGTTTATCCTGATATTTGTCGGAATGATGCTGACAAAAACAACACCGCTTGGCTGGGTAATCCTTGTGTTTTCCGTCCTCTACCTTGTGGCGGCATTATTTTTATTTCTTCTAAAAGAAGTCTGGGTATATGACCGCTGGATGGAGACCAGAAAAAATATCATGAAGCAGGATGTATATGCTGTGCTGGTGGAAGCCGGACAGGTCTGGAAGGCAGACGATAAATTCGGAGGATACCTGCTTACCCTCCGGTATACTGCAGAAGAGGAATTTGCCGATACCTACCGGATACCGGAGGAAACATTTAAAGAAATGGAAAGCGGGAAGCTGACCTGCTATTATTATAGGGGAGCCAGGGAAAAATACAAAGGACCGTATAAAATTTTTTATTTTGATATTACGAATAATAATTAGCGGATATCTGTAACAAGCGCAGAACGAAGGTTCGATTTAATGAAAAGCCAAGTATCAGAAAATGGCGATATAATATATGTAGTGGGATTTTTTGCAAGGAGTGAATTGCCATGTCAGCAGCATTAGAGAAAAAGGTGATAAAAAAAGTAGTTGGTTTATCAGATGATAACCTTATGTTTCTTAGTGATATGATAGATAAATTTATGAAACCGGCACAGGTGAAAACCACATCTAAGAGAATTGGTGTCGCAGAAGGTGAATTTGTTGTACCGGATGATTTTGATGCCTGTAATGATGAAATTGCAGAAATGTTTGGGGTGAAATAGTAATGAACATTTTATTGGATACTCACATTTTGTTGTGGACACTTACGCGTGACAGTAAATTGCCGCGGCAGGCAATTGATTTGATTGCAGACGAGAATAATAAAGTTTATTATAGTATCGCTTCGATATGGGAAGTTGAAATAAAGAATTCTTTGGGAA
>CAYNOE010000162.1:0-7018 GCA_964398745.1 uncultured Lachnobacterium sp. | reverse complement strand
TAAACAAATTGAATAAAAAATACACAAAACATGCATATATTTTGATATGGGGAAAATATGTTTACTTATTAAATGTTGCCATGGTATAATTGTTATTATAGTCCTGATATTTCACATAGTTTTGAATTTCCAGGCACAAAATTATTTTAAGAGGTAACTTTATGAGAGTTTTAGTTGCTCCTATGTCGGCAATGGCAGAAACAGCGGGATCATTTTCACGGGCGGTTCTGCTTACGAACGCTTTAAAAGAGGCAAATATTGACACTGCTGTTTGTCTGGCCCGGGATTTCAATTACAAGCCGGTTGACAATGTGAAAAGCTATTTTTTATCCGCCCCTATGCCGCTTGGAATGCCGGAAAAGATTGCAAAGCATACTTTTCCGGTAGCACAGAAATTAGGGATTACAAGCAGAAAGTCCGTAAACAGCTTTGATGATGTTCTGCATTTGACGGGGAATACGGATTACAAATATCTTAAAAAGAGTGTTTTGGATATAAGAAAAGCAATAACTGACTTTGGTCCTGATGTGATTTATTCCGAATTTAACATTTCCGCAATCCTTGCAGGAAAAATTGAAAAGAAAAAAATCTTTATATCAGCCAGCATTCCAACGCAGTATGCATATGCAAATACGCCACGGTACGCTGACGGGCTGAATAAGCTTCTGAAAGAATATGGGATTTCTCCCGTGAAGTCCTGCCTGGAATTGTTTTCCTGGGCCGATATAAAATTTGTACCAAGCTGTTATGAGCTTGAACCGTTTCAGGATAAAAATGTGGTATTTTGCGGCACATGGAAACGAATTTCTCCTGCAATTTCAGAAAAAAGAAATAAGATTTTAGTTTATATGGGCAACGGCACAATATCACAAAAGAAAATGGTAAAGGAGATTTCTGCGGCTTTCAAAAACAGCAGTTTTTTTGTTTATATAGCAGGCAGAGGGCTGAAAAAACAGTGCTTTGATAATATACGGACAGCACCTTATTTTGATTTTCAAAAGCTTTTACCGCAAAGCGTCCTGTATATTAATCACGGCGGACAGAACAGTGTAATTGACGGGCTTATATATGGTGTTCCCCAGCTGATATGTGCAGGAAAAGTATTTGAACGCAAATATAATGCCCAAAGTATTGTTAAGACGGGTGCAGGGCTTGAAATACCGTATAAAGATTTTGCAGGACACAATATTAAAGCTGCCGCCGGTAAAATTATATCTGCAGGAAAATATCAGGAAAACGCTTTGAAAACCGGCAGGATATTATTGTCACTCGGCGGAACAGATAATATTATAAATTCTCTGCAAAATATGGTAAAATATTAAAAATAAGGGTAATATATCTGTAATGTGTCAGATGAATCAAAAATATATTTTATAACCGGGAGATGGGATAAATGACAGTAAAAGAAATGCTAACTGGTGAAAAAAATGACATTGAATATAAAGAAGATATTCCGCCCAAAAGTGAGAAATATGTTAAAACAGCAGTCGCTTTTGCTAATTGCGGGGGCGGAAGGCTTGTTTTTGGCGTGGAGGATGGCACATGGCAGGTGAAAGGATTCCATAAAGAGGAAGTATTCCGGAAAATGGATGCGGTGACGAATGCGATATATGACAGCTGTGAGCCGAAGATTATTCCGAATGTCAATATACAGGAACTTGAGGGGAAGTATATTATTACTGCAGATATACCTGATGGTATGCAAAAGCCTTACTGCATACGTTCACAGGGAATGTTTGACGGAACCTATATCCGTGTGTCCGGTACGACAAGGAAAGCCGAAAGATACCGTATACAGGAAATGATACTGGACTCCGGAAACCGGAGTTATGACCAGGAAATGGTGGACAGGGAGCTGAAAGATGAGGAAATCGAAGTATTGTGTGAACGGCTTTACCGGAATGCGCTGGAGCTTGCTCCGACAGAGGAAATCAGGCAGAGCATAAAAAGAATCAGTAAAAGCCAGCTCGTTACCTATAAGCTGATACAGGAGAAAAACGGCATGAGTTATGCAACCAATGGTTACCAGCTTTTGGACGGGAAACTGGACAACTATCCGGACGCGGCGGTGCAGTGCGCTGTTTTTAAAGGAACAGTACGTGATATTTTTATTACCCGGAAAGAATTTAAAGGGAACATAGACGGGGAAATAGAATCAGCCTATGCTTTTGTTCTGGAGCACATTAATCTGGGGGCAAGAATTGACGGGCTGGCAAGGCAGGATATTTATGAACTGCCGACACGGACAATCCGGGAAATGATAGCGAATGCCGTATGCCACCGGTCGTATCTGGCACCGGGTAAAATTCAGGTTGCACTTTTTGACGACAGACTGGAAGTGACGTCCCCGGGAATGCTGGATTCAGAACTGACACTGGAAAAAATGAAGTGCGGGCAGTCCAAAATCCGGAATAGGGGAATTGCGGAAATATTTTCCTATATGCATATCATTGAGGGCTGGGGAAGCGGAATCCCCAAAATGTTTGAGGAGGCAGATGCCTATGGTCTGGCGGAGCCGGAGATTCTGGATATGGGAAGTGCATTCAGGGTAAACCTGTACCGGAGGGAATTTGAAACTGATGCATATGGAGTTGTGGAACCGCTAAACAATAAAACATGTGCGACTAATGCGACCAAACCTGAGACTAATGCGACTAAATTTGCGATTAATGAGACTAAAAGTGCGACTAATGCGACCAAATCTGAGACTAATGAGACTAATACGTCTGATTTAACCATGGCGGAACAACGGATACTGGAAATCATAAAGACCGATGGCAATATAAAACAGAAGCAGCTGAGCGAAATGGCGGATGTTTCCCTTGGAACAGTAAAAAGGCTGCTTCCGAAACTGCAGGAAAAAGGGTTACTGGTCCGGATTGGAAATAAACGCTCCGGTACATGGAAAGTAACCAGCACGAACAGCCACAGCCAGTTATAATTTACATGCTGCCGGGCAAATGACTGTCCTTGACAAAGGGATTTTCCTTCCCTATAATTGGTATTATATAGGAGGAAATAATTATGTATACTTGCAGAATACATATCTGTTTATTTGGCAGCGGGCAGCAATTGTTTGATACCATAAAAGTCATATCTCCACTCAGGCATTTTATCCATGAATATTCACAAAGCTCTTCAGTGGATGAGGCAGTGGATGCAGATGTGGTTTTTGCATCTGTGCATGATGAAAGGGACATAAAAAACGTTCAGAAGATTATGGCGGGCAAAAAGCAGGAAGCAGGGGTTATTGTGCTTTCAGAAAGTAGCCTGCTGCCTGCGTTATCAGACCTTTTACCGGAAATGGAAGATTTGTGGGTTCTTCCCATGTCTGAGAAGGAAATAAAATTTCGTTTTGCGAGATGGCAGCAGGCTTATAAGCTGCGTAAGGACTACTGGCTGACCAGCCAGTACCTTGAATCTACAATTAACAGTATCCCTAATCTAATCTGGTATAAAACAAAGGACGGAATTCATGAAAAAGTGAACGACAGCTTCTGCAGGACCGTTGGCAAAAGCAGGGAGCAGATAGAGGGAGAAGGACATGCCAGTGTCTGGGATGTGGAGCAGGACGATCCTGCCTGCATAGAATCCGAGCGCGAAGTAATGCAGCGTGAAAAAACCTGCGTTTCAGAGGAAACCGTTGTAACAAAATCCGGAACAATGCTTCTTACCACATACAAATCCCCGTTGTATGATTGTGACGGAAGCGTTATGGGAACGGTAGGCGTTGGGATTGACAAAACACAGGAGCATGAGTATGAACAGAAACTAATAACAAAGACAAAGACATTAGAGACGCTTTTTACCACGATGGACTGCGGGATTATGTGCCACAGTATGGACGGTTCCAGAATTATAAGCATTAACCAGGCAGCCCTTAAAATCCTGGATTACGATTCAAAAGAGTCTCTTCTTCGTGATGGGTTTAATATGGTTGCTGCAACGGTTATGGATGAGGATAAGCCGGTTTTAAGGGAAAGTATCCGGTCGCTGGAAAACGTGGGGGAAAGTGTCAATGTGGCATACCGTGTGAAGCATAAAAACGGGGATATTCTTCATATTATGGGAAATATCAAACTCATGCAGGAAAACGGGGAGCTGTTTTACCAGAGGTTCCTTCTGGACTGTACGGTACAAAAGCTGCGGGAAGCAAAAGCGTGGCAGGAGCAGGAAAGGTGGCGTACGGAATTAATCCAGGCGCTGGGGATTGACTTTAACCTGGTGTGTTTTTTTGATTTGGATACAGGAACAGGAAATGCCCTTCGTATCAATGATTGCAAATACCAGGTTCTGGGTTCATGCTTTGCGGGGGAGCTT
Organism: uncultured Lachnobacterium sp.; assembly: GCA_964398745.1. Lineage (GTDB taxonomy): Bacteria > Bacillota > Clostridia > Lachnospirales > Lachnospiraceae > Roseburia. The sequence goes on along the minus strand of CAYNOE010000162.1, from coordinate 2,698 downwards.
TCCCTGAAAGAGAATTTCGGGCAGTACATAGACAGCTGCGTATATGAGGATGACCGGGAAGTGATGAAGGAAATCCTTTCGCCGGACAGGCTAAAGCAGGAACTTACGGAAAAGAAGATATATCACCTCAATTACCGCACCTTATGCGGGGATACAATCAGGTATTTTCAAATGAAAGCGGTACCTTTGGGCGAGTGGGGCGAAAAACACAGCATTGTCCTTGGCTTCCGAAGCGTAGACGAAGAAACCAGAAACGAAATGGAGAAGAAAAGCCTTCTGGAGGATGCCTTGTCGCAGGCAAACCGTGCCAGCAAGGCGAAAAGCGTTTTCCTCTCTAATATGTCGCATGATATCCGTACCCCGATGAATGCAATTATGGGATTTACGACACTGGCAGTCAGCCATATTGATAATAAAGAGCAGGTAAGGGAATACCTGAAAAAAATCATGACGTCAGGGAACCATCTTCTTAGCCTGATTAATGACGTGCTGGATATGAGCCGTATCGAAAGCGGCAAGATGCACCTGGATGAGCAACACTGCAGCCTGCCGGATATTCTGCATGGGCTGCGCAGCATCATCCAGGCGGATATTCATTCTAAACAGCTTGAACTGTATATGGATGCGATTGATGTCCAGAATGAAGAGATTATTTGTGACAGACTGCGGTTAAACCAGGTACTTTTAAACCTGCTGGGCAATGCTGTAAAGTATACCCCGGCAGGGGGCATTGTCAGTCTGAAGGTGATTGAAAAAGCCGGGACACAGGAAGGCTTTTCCAATTATGAATTCCATGTCAGGGACACAGGAATCGGCATGAGTTCAGAATTTGTGTCACATATTTTTGAACCATTTGAGAGAGAACGCAATTCCACAATCAGCGGTATTCAGGGAACCGGACTTGGGATGGCGATTACAAAAAATATTGTGGATATGATGAATGGAACGATTAAGGTCGAAAGTGAGCAGGGAACCGGTACGGAATTTACGGTTTTATTTACCTTCCGGCTTTCATCGAAATCCAGGGAAACACCGGCAATACCGGAATTACAAAATTGCAGGGCTCTGGTAGCGGATGACGATTTTAATACCTGTGACAGTGTATCCTTTATGCTTCACCAGATTGGCCTTCGCGCGGAGTGGACAATGTCGGGAAAAGAGGCGGTTTTGCGCACGCGGCAGGCGGTTATGCGTGGTGACAATTATTTTGTTTATGTGATTGACTGGATGCTGCCGGACATGAACGGGGTTGAAGTTGTCCGAAGAATCCGTAAAGAAACCGGAGAGGATGTACCGATTATTGTCCTGACGGCATATGACTGGGAGGATATTGAGGATGAGGCAAAGGAAGCCGGAGTTACGGCATTTTGCAGTAAGCCGCTGTTTTTATCCGAGCTTAAGGACTGCCTGCATTCCATTGTAGGAAAGGGCAGGGAGAAAAAAAAGGAGGGGAAGCAAAAGCAGCAACCGGAATTTACAGGACGGATTCTTTTGGTGGAGGATAATGAACTGAACCAGGAAATTGCGGAAGCGATACTGGAAGAAGCAGGCTTTACCACAGAAGTTGCCGGAAATGGGAAAGTGGCGCTGGATATGTTAAAAAATGCCGGGCCGGGATATTACCGGCTGGTGCTTATGGATATCCAGATGCCGGAAATGAACGGTTACGAGGCAACCCGTGCAATCCGGAAACTGGAAGATAAAGGGCTTTCTTCCATTCCGGTTCTGGCGATGACCGCCAATGCGTTTGAAGAGGATAAGCGGGAAGCATTAAATGCAGGTATGAATGGTCATATTGCAAAACCAATAAACATTAAAGTCTTATTGAAGGAACTGGACAGATTGCTGGACAGGACAACGTAACTGTATAGTTAATTTACAGGGAGGCGTCCATGACAAAAAAAAGAAGAGCAGGAAAAGTAGTTGTACGTACCAGAAAAATAATTCATAAAGCGATCCTTTTGCTGGCGGTTTATGGAATCATATGGGTTTTGTGGGAATGTGGGCTGCCACATACCAGAAGATGGTTTTTAAACTATGGTTCTTTTCAAAATAAGATATATAATAGCAGCACCATACATCATTATCCGCAGGAACTGCCGGCTGATACAGAATATATTCGGTATTTCTACTATACTGGCTGGTTTGACACAAAAACAGGAATTTCCTTTATGCTGGGCAAAGACGAATATGAAAAGCAGAAGGAAAGCTGTCTTCTGCCTTATTTGAAGGATGAAGAGGAATATCAAATGGACCAGCCCCCGCGGATAGATGCATATGGAAACAACAATTCTGATGCCCGGCTGAAAGATGAGGGGATTGTGTATGATGAAGAGATAACACAAGATTTGCTGGAAACGGAAAATCTGGATTATTTAAATAATATTTTTCAGGGGAACGCAGAAGATTATAGAATGCTTGTCTGTGAAAAAAAGGGAAAGACAGTACCCCGTTATCTGTACGGGGTATGTTGCAGGGATGAAACAAATGAAATTGTTATGTTTGCTTTTAAAGATAATGGCTTTGACCGTTGAATCCATGTTATAGCTTTTAACAAATAATAAGCTGAATGATTATCCAAAAATAAAATAGAAGATTATGCATTCTGGGAAACTTATGCCGGGCATTGCATGGGGGATGAATTGTATGGCTGGATGAGATGAGCCAAATGAGATAGTTATGTTTGATTTTAGGGATA
>CAYNOE010000161.1:0-7029 GCA_964398745.1 uncultured Lachnobacterium sp. | reverse complement strand
GATTCAAAATTCTCTATATTTTTTATATCAAAATGGGTTTTGTTTCCCTGATGAGGGGGATATTTTTCTGTAAGCTGTTTTACGAAACTTTCTGTATTGTACATGGTTTCCTCCCTTACGGATTTGGGAAAGTGTGGTTTTATTTGATTCCGGTTTAGTTCCCGCTGAAATACAAGTATTATGATAACATGTTTTAGAGGTACAAGTCAATTAAAAATCAGAAAGTACCAAAATCATGGCTAATCCCGCAAGCAAAAGCATAGCTGCCGGTACAATATATTTTCGGGGATGGTGCCATAAATCACTCTCAATTTTCCACCCCCGAATCGGATAAAACCATTCCAGAAGAACGGAAAAAACTGCACTCTGCAGGGCAAAGAAAACTGCAGTAACAATCATCCAGACGGTAACGCCGCCTGTCTGGATTTGAAGGCTGCATAAAAAAATCACATCTGCGGCTAAGTTACACAGAAAAATAAATAAACAATAAGGTATACAAAAAGTTTTCTTCTGGCCGGGCAGAAAACGCACTGCCTGCTCTAACGCAGGATCACAGGACAGTAAAATACAGACAGGCGTATTCAAAGAAAGCACAGCAAAACCAACCGGAATAACAAACAGGCTTTCCATCTGTTTAAAAACCAGCGGTAATACACAGGCTGCACACCACATAATCACAGTATTCATCAGGTAGTTCTTATGACTTCCCAAATACCGAAAAAAATAAATCCATACCGAATGGTGTTTGTGTCCCCTTACGGTCCCCCTGCTGTTATTTTTCTGAATATAGAAAGAATATCCGTCAGCATTTTGTAACAACAGAAATCCTAAAATGCTGCTGGCTGATATCACCGGAATAAACCACGGTTTATCCCACCCCAAAAAGATGGCTGCAAGTACAGCGGCAGTCCAGAACGTTCCCATATACCAGTACCTTCTCAGAGAGAACATGGCAGCGGTCATAAGAATTGCGTTTACCGCACAAAGAACACCGCCTAAAATTTCTGTCCGGTTCCATACCGACACAGCCAGTAAAACTACCAGCAAAACCGCCGTTTTCGTCAGGAAAGTATAAATACTCATTGCAGCCACATAGGAAAAAACAAATTTCTGCCGTTCAAAGGGAAGCATAATCATATTCTGCATATTGACAGCGTTATCTTCTGAAGAAAGAGCCTGCCACATCACACCTGCGGTAAAGGTACTTACCATCAAATATAAAATAAACGATGCGACCGGGATTCTGAAACCGCCAGTATATAATCCCCAAAATACAATCAAACAGATAAAAACAGTCCGTGTCAGCCTCTCGTATTTCACACCAAATAATTTTTTTGAAAAAGCACTAAATATCATTTTCATAGCACAAAGCCTCCCGAATATCTGCTGCGTTCATCTGTCCGCTTTCAAATGTCTGGTTTATCTGTCCGTCTTTCAGGACAAATACACGGTCAGAAGTCAGCGTGATACTTTCCAGAATGTGGGAAGAAAATAGGACTGTACCGTGCTTCCTGTAACCGGCAATCTGCTTATACAGATATTCCGTACTTTCAAAATCCAGTCCGTTCACCGGCTCATCAAGCAAAAGAAGTTCTGGTTTTAGTGCGAAAGCAGTAATCAAAAACGCTTTTTTCCGGCTGCCGGTTGAAAGATCTTTTAATAAAACATCTGTATAATCTTCAAAGTGAAATCCCTGTACCAGCTCTGAAACATCCGGTAGTTTTTTCTTATATGCCGAGAAAACATAAGAAAGATATTCACGGAAGGTAAAATACTGAAAAGAATTGTCCTCAGCAAACACGGTATATCGGCAGAGCTTAAAATCCCGCTCCCTGAATTTTACAGGGTGCCCGCAAAACCAGATACCATCGGAATGGAACTCCTTAAGCAATCCGGACAACACTTTCAGAAATGTCGTTTTCCCGGCGCCATTTAGTCCAATCAGGCCCACAGCCTCATGCTCCTCCAGTTCTAAAGAAAGCTCCCGGAGTACCATTTTTTCACTGCTGTACCATGCATCTAAATTTTTAACTGTCAACAGAGGTACACTCATATTATCTTCCCCTCCTCAAATGATTTTTTATTTGTTATATAAATCATAGCTTAAGAAGAGCGGCTGTGCAAAAGTGTCCGTAAACGGCAGGTTTTTGACCGCGAAAAAGTTACAAAGCATAATCCCTTATTCAGCCGGTATTCCCTGATAGGATAAAGTGGCAACGGTCCTGAATGTATTGCCTTCATACGATGTCTGTACCATGCCATCATATTTTTCAGCAGCCGTTTGGGCACTCTTTAATCCCCATCCATGCAATCCGTTTCCAGCTTTTGAAGTTTTCAGCGTCCCGTCCTGTTTTACAGGCGGCGTATAAAAACTGTTCTCCACTTTTATGACCAGCATCTGGTTAATCCGCCGGATGGTAAGCCGGATAAATTTCTGTTCTGGCGCCGGTATCTGTTTTGCTGCTTCCAGGGCATTATCCAGCAGATTTCCCAGTATTGCGCACAAATCTGCGCTTTTTAGATTTGTATGGCGGGGAAATTCCGCCTGCACCTGATACTCTATCCCGTTTTCTCCTGCGGTGACAGCTTTACTGTTTATAAGGTAGTCCGCGGTTTCATCTCCCGTCCACACGGTATCCGTCATTTCCTGCACAGGTGTCTGTAATTCATCCAGATACTGCACGGCCTCATCTGTCCTGCCATGGACAAGCAGCTGGCGCAGCACGCCAATATGATTATGGAAATCATGAAACAGTTTTGCATTGATTGCATAAGCGTTGTTCAGCGTTGTATAATCACGCTCCAGCAGCTTTGCCTGCTCAGACTTTAGATTTGCCAGTTCCTTTTCAACTTCGTACTGCCTGTTCATATTAAACACCAGGACAGACATCATTAAGACAACCGCCTGAATCGTCCACATATACAGCGTGTCATCAGCAATCGCAAGAACCGTCTGTCCGGATAAGACTGCAACTGCAAGGATACCTGCAGCGGCAATAACGGAAACGAAGCGGAACGCTTCTTTGCCGGATATATTCGGATGCAGGAGATACCATACCAAAACAGTCAGCAACAGATGGACCGTCCAGACCGCAATTTGTCCGTTTCCCGTTTCATAGTCAAGAAAAGCCGGGGAACGGAATATCACACCGAACCATGCCGCAAAAAGAAATTGCCAGAATGAAACAGCGATCTCATAGTAAATTCCGACAAACAGGCTCATTCGCTTATCTGCTTCCTGAAAATAACTGGCACAGACAATAATCAAAACAGTTTCTAATATCATACGGTAAAAATCCGGCAGTCCCGTCACAGAAAATATGACAGAAACAGCCGCTGCACCAGCCAGAACCACTGCCATACTTTTCTTATCAGGCTTTTTTGCCGAAAGCAGTCTGGAAATCAGAAACAAACCGGCAACGGACCGTACACCACCAGCTAAAAAATCTGATAACAAAATAAACCAGTCCGTCATATATGTGTCCCCCAGTAATTGTTAATCTGCGTCTTAACCGCCTGTAAATGCGTGCGGCTTATCGGAAGTGACACACCATTTTTCAGAATAGCCATACCGTCTTTAATCTGCATAATGTGGATTATGTTCACGATACAGCCCCGGTCAGTATAGATAAATTCTTCTGCGTTTAATTCTTCATAAACCTGCTGCAGACTTTTCCGTACCTTAGATACCCCGCCGGCAGAAAAAATGCCTGCATTTTTCCCGTCCCTCTCGATGTAGTAAATCTCCTTATAAGGGATTTTTTCGAGCCGGCTTTTCGTTTGAATTGTGTAGGCTTTTCCATCTTCCAGTTCAATCAGCTTAACTGCGTCCCCTATGGCAGAGAACAGCCGCTTATTTATATCATTTTTCGGCACATACCGGAAAACAGACAGTTCAAAAGCATCTATTGCATATTCAATGTGTGAAGTAATAAAAATTATTTTCACATTTGGCAGACAGGGCTTTATTTTTTCTGCAATTTCCATTCCAGTATTTCCCGGCATTTCTATATCCAGCAAAATCAGGTCAAAGAAAAACCCGTCCTCTGTAATGTCGTAAAGCAAATTGTCACTGGCTGTATAGGCAGTTATTTTACCTGCACTGCCGCTTTGCATCAGGCAGGTTTCCGTAATCTTTTTATGTGCCGCAACGGCACTGTTGTCATCATCACAAATTGCTATGTGTAACAATCTATCACCCCGCTCGTAAATCCATCGCTAAAGCCTTCATTATAAACCATCTGAAGCATCAGCCGCCTGCTTTCATAATTCATAATGTGTTTATAATGATATAATATCTTTTATGCTGAAAATAAGCAATAAAAAACTTTTAATCAAAACCCACCTCTGAATATATATAATTGGATTAAGGAGGCTGCGTAATATGGACAATTTAATTAAGCTTTGGACGGATAACAATCAGGAAATCGTTAGATTTGATTATTCCGATATAAAAGAAAAACTTGGAAACGAAAAATATTCAAAATATCTTTCAGAAACCGGACTGCCCTGCCAGGCACAGCCATATTTAAATTTTGATAACAGTATTTACAAAGATAATCACCTTATGCCTGCAGAAAATTTCCCCGATGCAGATAATTACTTTGCTATTGGATTTACCGGGGAAGGAAACATTATATGCATAGAAAAAGACAGCGGCAAAATTGTCTGGGTTGATGCAGACACAGAGGAAGGCTGTATTCATCTTATTAACAGTTCACTTGAACAGCTCTATAAGTCCATGCATGAATATATGGAATTTGCCCTTAAATCTTTTCAAAAATACGGATCTGTCAATGAATATACAAAAGAAGATTTTGATACCCTCAAAAACAATCTGGCTGCAATTGACAAAACCGCATCAGAACACAGCGGGGAAACCTGGGAATTCTGGGCAGAACGGATTGAGTTTCTTGGGGAGAAATTCATAGAATAGGAGGCACGGTACATGATACTTGAAACAGAGAGACTGTACTTAAGGGAGATGGACCAGTCCGATTTCAACTCTTTGTGTAAAATCTTACAGGATGATGATACAATGTATGCATATGAGGGTGCATTCAGCAACCATGAAGTACAGGAATGGCTTGACCGGCAGATTTCCCGTTACCAGAAATGGAACTTTGGCTTATGGGCTGTAATTTTAAAAGAAACCGGTGAAATGATTGGCCAGTGCGGACTTACAATGCAGCCATGGAAAGAAACAGAAGTGCTTGAAATAGGTTATCTTTTCAATAGGGCGTACTGGCATAAAGGCTATGCAACAGAGGCCGCAAAAGCCTGCAAAAAATATGCCTTTGAAATATTGAAGGCAGATGAGATTTGTTCCATTATAAGGGATACGAATACCGCCTCTCAAAATGTAGCTGTCCGAAATGGAATGACAAGAGCGGATACCTGGACAAAACATTACCGGGGTGTTGATATGCCCCATTACCGTTATGTCCTAACCAGAAACTCCGGTTTTCCGGAAAACCAAAATTCATAAATGAAAGGAACATATTCTATGGACTACGAAATAATACGACTTACAGACGAACCTGAAATGAAAGAAGAAGCTGCACAATGGTTTCATGAAAAATGGGGCATTTCCAAAGAAGCATATACCGAAAGCATGGAAGACTGCCTGACGAAAAGAAACCCGGTTCCCCAGTGGTATATGGCAATGGAAAATAACAGAATTATTGGCGGTCTTGGCGTTATTGAAAATGACTTTCATGACAGGAAAGACCTTGCACCAAATGTCTGTGCTGTATATACAGAGGAGGACTGCCGGTGCAAAGGAATCGCCGGTGCCCTGCTTAATTATGTATGTGCTGACATGAAAGAAAAGGGAATTGACACTCTTTATCTTGTGACAGACCACACTTCATTTTATGAACGCTATGGCTGGGAATTTCTCTGTATGGTGCAGGGAGACGGGGAACCGGAGCTGACACGAATGTATATTCACAGAGGATAGACTGGCACATGCCCCTTTATTTTCCCGGTTACTCTGCTTTTATGTATTCAGCAATGAAAAATAAAGGCAAATCACTGTTTTTATTTACTCCGTCATATGTAACCGGTTCACTGGCCTGTTTTAATGCCAGTCCGTATTTTGCCGCTTCGTTTAAGTAACAGGACAGTGAACGGTGAAAATGCTCTGTTTCACCCCAGAACATATTTGTAAACTGATACGGTTTTATATATTTATCCATTGCTTTCGCATACTTATAGCCATTTTCGTCCTCCAGCCAGTGGCCGTCATAAAATGCAGGATGAACGATAGAATAGTAAAATATTCCCCCGGTTTTGAGTATTCTGCTGACTTCTGAAAATATAAAATCAATATCTTCGATATCCATTAATACCTGGTTGGAAAATACGATATCAAACTGATCGTTTTGAAAGGATAATGGTGTTGTAATATCCATAATGGAAAAAGAAGTTAACGGATATCGTTTCTGTGCAATATGAATCATTTGCTTAGAACCGTCGATTCCGATAACATCTGCGCCAATGCTTCTGAAATAATTTGTGTAAAAACCATATCCGCATCCCATGTCCAGTATTTTTTCACCAGAAAAATGTGTAAACCTGGACATAACTGCTTCTTTATTACTTTTTACCAGATCGGAACGTTCCTGGTCTTCTGTATATTTTGATGCTGCATGATTCCACTGGTTTATAATATCTTTCATTTTTCTTCTCCTTTCTGAGGCTGTTGCCGCTTTTCACCTCTGTACTCTCCCACATCTTTCCAACTCCTAATTGATGTATTTAATTATAAAATAATTGTCTGTTATTTACAAGGCATGTTTATGGGATTCTTCCTAGTGTGCTGTACCGTTCATTTTCAGCAAAATAACGCAGGATGAATTTTCAGTCTGCAAGGCGGCGGAGGGAGGCGATGCGGTGGCATCGTTGACCGACAACAACGCGGCAGATGGAAATTCAGACAAGTTATTTGGCGAAATGTGAACGGTACAGTACACTAGTACATCATTGCATTAATTCATGAGTAATATTGTTGTAGAAAAAAATCTG
>CAYNOE010000160.1:0-7074 GCA_964398745.1 uncultured Lachnobacterium sp. | reverse complement strand
CATGCTCCCATAAAATCTGCAGAAAGCGGTATTCGCTTTCAAAAATTTTTGGTGTCTGGCTCACGAAGCATTCTCCTTTCTGTATTTATATTTAATAGGTAATGCACAACCGGGTTTCAAAAATAAGGTTTAACGCGTTCAACCCATAATCAAAGTTTAACGCATTAAACCTAATTTGTCAATAGCCACCGAAATTTTTTAAACAGATGATTGTTCATTTGTGAAAATTGTGGTAAAATAAAAACATATGGATTATAAATTTGTAAGATTTGTATGATTGCGGAGGGCAGAGGATGAACAGAGGCAAAAAAACACGAACCAGTATTCTGTTTCTCATGGCATTTGTTATATCCCTTTTGGGTATGGGATGCGGGAAAAAAGAACAGGTACAGCTGACAGTCTGGGCGTCATCCGATGATCATGAGATTGTGCAGCAGGCAGTGGACGAATTTAAGGAACAGTATAAAAAAGAAGCGGATTTTGACATTACGGTTCATGAGGAAAATATTGACGGTTTGAAGCAGACAGTTTTGTCAGATGTGGATGCGGCAGCGGATATTTATAACTTTGCCAGTGACCAGTTCCCCGATTTGTACCGGGGACAGGCATTGCGGGAGATAACGCTGAATCCGGAGGATATTATGAACAGCTGCGGGGGGAAAGACGCACCGGTTGTCGGGGCAGTGACTGAAGATGGAAAACTCTATGCCTATCCGTCCTCTGCCAGCAATGGGTATTTTTTGTATTATAACCGTGCGTATTTTGGGGATGAAGATGTAAAGACGCTGGATGATATGCTGGATATTGCAGCGGAAAATGGCAAATACGTCGGAATGGACTGGTCCAGCGGCTGGTATCTGTATTCGTTTTTTTCCGGGGCGGGCATGGATGTTTCGATTTCCGAAGACGGAACGCATAACGAATGCAACTTTAATTCTGTGGATGGAAAATACACGGGAAAACAGGTGGCTGAGGCCATGCTTGCAATTGCGGAAAATCCCGGATTTAAGAACGTGGTTTCTGACAATATCCAGGAAGAAGTGAAAAACGGAACTCTTATCGCGGTGGTAAACGGGACATGGAATGCAACGATGTTTGAAGAGGCATGGGGAGATGACTGTGCGGCGGTTAAGCTGCCAACCTATACGCTTGCCGGGGACCAGGTGCAAATGGGGAGCTTTGCCGGTTATAAGTATTTTGGAATCAACCCGGGATGCAAATATCCTGAATGGGCAATGAAGCTGACAGAATACCTGACAAATTATGACAACCAGATTCTTCGATTCAATACAGTCGGGGATGCCCCGGCAAATGTGGAAGCGGCAGCTTCTTCCCAGGTGCAGAAATCGGCAGCGATTGCAGCGCTTGGTATCCAGAACCAGTACGCAAAAGTACAGAATGTGCTGGATACATACTGGGAACCAATGTCGGTTTTCGGAACTTATCTTGCGTCCGGAAATCAGGACAACAGAAATCTGCAGGAACTTCTGGACGAAACAGTTGCAAAGATAGAAAAAGTCCCGGAGAAATAAAACAGCTTCCATTCATAAAAAGGGGGTGGGGAAAATTTTAAAAAAGAAAATAAAAAAGCTTTTGGTAGTGATGATGGTAATTTGTATAATTAACATTATTTTTGTAGCCTGGTTATTTGTCAGTTTATACCAGACGCGGAACCAGTATGAACAGATTTTGAACCAGTATATTGTGAGTGAGGAGGATGTACTGCGTCTGAGCGAATCTATTTACCGGATTCAGGCACTGACACTTTCGCAGCTTATTGCAACGGATGATGGGCAGATGGAAGGATTTGCGGAAGATATTGATGAACTGGATAAGGATATACGAAAAACTTTTTCATACCATGCAAACAATCTGATTGACTCAGACGAAAAGGATCTTTTCCACAAAGTATATTCTGATTATGTGGGCTATATGGCGCAGCAGGAACTTTTGCAGGAACTAAGCCTTAAGTCGTCCAGGGAGACAGCAAATTATTATGTCAACACAGTTATGAAAAAGCAATTGACGGATATTAATAATGAATTAAAAGAGATTAGTGTTTATGCGCAGGACAAGATTGCAGGTATCCGCAAAAATCTGAGCAGGTCAAACCATATTATGAATATGACGCTGATTATTGCTTCGGTTCTTTTGCTGGCAACAGTTGCAGCTTTGTTTCTGCTGTTTACCAATTTTTCCGATAATCTTGTGATAAGTTATAATGCGCAGCAGAAGCAGCACAAAGATGACATCATAAAAATGCAGTATAAGACCATTGAGGGCATGGCTGATTTGGTGGAAAGCAGGGATGGAGAGACAGGTGAGCATGTAAAGCGTACTGCATATTATGTGGAACAGATTGCGAAGCAGCTTGTCCATATGGGCATATATACGGACATTCTTACACCGGAATACATTGAATTATTAAGACGCTACGCACCGCTGCATGACGTAGGGAAAATCACGATATCGGATTCGATACTGCTGAAACCGGCAAAGCTTACGGCTGAAGAATTTGACCGGATGAAGTTTCATACGGTAGAAGGTGGAAGGATTGTACAGCAGATTCTGACGGGAATCGAAACGCCGGAGAGGATAAAGATTGCACGGGATATTGCCATGTACCACCATGAAAAATGGAATGGAAGTGGCTATCCGTCCGGTCTTTCCGGGGAAGATATTCCATTATGCGCGCGGATTATGAGTGTTGCGGATGTTTTTGATGCGCTGACTTCCGTGCGCTGTTACAAAGAGGCATATTCCCTGCAGAGCGCCTATGATATAATTGGGAATGAGTCAGGGAAACAGTTTGATCCGAATATTGTGAAGGCGTTTCTGGAACTCAAGCCGGGAATTGTGGCTTATTTAGCAAAAAGAAGCGCTTAAGTTTCAGGAGAGGAAGAATTGAAATGAAAATTTATCTGGTTCGACATGGGGAAACTGACTGGAACGTTGTACACCGTTTTCAGGGACGGGAGGATATTCCGCTCAATGAGGGCGGGATTAAACAGGCTGTAGCTGCAGGAAAGGCTTTAAAAAAGAGCGGGATTGAAGCAGTGTATACAAGCCCGCTCATCCGTGCGGTCCGTACAGCACAGGAAATTGCCGCGCAGACCGGTCTGGGTGCGGATGATGTCTATCCGGTGAAGGAACTGATTGAACGGGATCTTGGTCCGTATTCCGGACAGATGGTAAAAGATAAGCAGGAGTATTTTTCCGTGGCAGCGGGTGCCGGGGTAACGGGAATGGAGCCGTTTGATAACGTACTCGTGCGGATGCAGCAGGCAATGGTACTGATGGAGAGGGATGGATTTTCTATCGTGGCAGCAGTATCCCACGGGGCGGCAATCAATGTGCTGCTGGCGGGGCTGTCAGGTCACGAAGTAGGAACCGGAAAAACAAAACTCCATAACGGAGGAATCAATGTGATTGAAGGGGATTCCGGCAGGGGATTTAAACTGGTGCGCTGTAATGTGAGACCGGAAGACTTTTAAATCCCGGCATCGTCAGCGCAGGGGAACCAGCGGGCAGACCTCAAATATTTGGTTTACGGCTGCACGGTATTGTGTATAACCGGTTGCCTTACGGATCTTTTTAAGATGCTTTTGCGGTTGTTCAAAACTTGCACTTAAGTAAGTCCACAAATCTTTCATTTTAAACAGGGTGGGTGTTTCACCCGGCATGACTGCGGCATAGTTTTCGAATATTTCATCGTGAAAACTCATCAGGTTTTCTTTCGTGAAAACTTTTGCTGTGTCCATATTTTTCAGGTGTGCGGCAAATGCAGGGTTTTTAATAATTCCGCGTCCTGCCATAATGCAGTCTGTTTGCGGAATCTGTTCCAGCAGTGCATCATAACTCTGTTTTGACGTAATATCCCCGTTATAGCAAAGGGGAATTTCCCCTAAAGCGTTTACCGCCATCCTGTAGGCATCTTTATGCGGTGTATATTTATAAAATTCTTTTTGCAGTCTGGGATGAACGATTAGTTCGTCAACCGGATATTTCTTAAATATTTCAAGAAGGTGTTTCCATTCATCAACAGAATCTGTTCCAATGCGTGTTTTAATGGAAATTTTAAGCGGTGAATTATGAAATATTTCGTCCAGAAAACGGTCGAGTTTGTCAGGAACACTTAAAAATCCTGCACCGCGCTTTCTGGCCGCGACCGTACCGGAAGGGCAGCCGAGATTCAGGTTTACGGTCCCGTAGCCAAATTCCGCAATCTTATTTGTAATCTGTAAAAATTCCTCCGCCCGGTTCGTAAGAATCTGCGGTACGACATTCAGACCTTTATTATGTTCAGGAAGAATCTCGTTCATTTCACGCCGGTTCATTTTTTTGCTGGCAATAAAGGGTGTAAAATATTTGTCAATGCCGCCAAAACAGCGGCTGTATGCATTTCTGTAAATATATGTTGTAATCCCTTCCATCGGGGCAAGGTATAATTTCATGGATTTCTCCTTATACGTTATTTGTTCAAATCTAAATCGTTACCGTGAAACAAATATTATCATATCGGAAAAGAGGGGGGAAATCAAGTATGATGGCTTCGGAAGGAATTTGTGTTAGAATACTGGCAAACTGTGCACAGGATGCCGGAGAAATATTTGTCACTGTTTCTGGTACAAAGTGGTATAATTAAGTAATAATTCATCAGCCACACATAAACGGAGGATATATTACATTATGGCACAGACAATTTTAGAGTTCCGGCTGGACCGGGACAAGCATAAGGCAGTACAGGATGTATGTAAGAGGCTTAAAATCAAAGATATCAGCATCGCGCGTGTGGATTATGCGCAAAAGCTTGGTGCACTTGCGGGCATAGAAAGGTTTAAAAAAGATGGGAAAAAGTATGAAGGCCCGGAGTTTCCGGCGGAAATGCTTGTTTTTTCCGGAATGAATTCCGCGCAGGTGGATGGATTTCTGGAAGAATATAAAAAAAGCGGTCTGGCACCCATCGGTTTAAAGGCGGTAATTACAGCGCAAAACATATTCTGGACTGCGGAAGAACTGTTTGGGCAGATTATGCGGGAACATATAGGTATTACCGGAAAATCCATGTAAACTACGTCATTGCTGGAAAATCCAGAGAAAAAATTTCCAAACATTTGTTTGAAATAGTTGGAAATATTGTTAGATTGTGCATTTGTACTTTAGCATAATAAAGTGTGCATTAGGACTTTATACAAACATTTTGGGTATAATACACAAAAACTAGGTATATTTTTTGTTGATAATTACTACAAACTGTGTTATACTATATAACGAAATGAATCAATCATTTCAGCACAGTTTCATTGCATCTGCATATCTTAGGATGGGATCTGCAAAGATACCAGGACGGTAAATGATATGTAAATAAAAAAAGGAGGTGTATCGTAATGCATACAATCGATCCAACCATGTCCTTTGCCCAGGTAGTCCAGTATTATAAGGATTATGTAAGACGGACAAAGGGTTGTGGACGCAAGCCGGTATCCTTCCTGCGTTTTGTAACAGGTAGATACTAGGAGACGGCTGACAGGTTCAGAAAGAAAACTGAATCTGATTTGACTTATTTTCGGGCAGAAGCATGGGCTTCTGCCTGTTTTCTTGAAAAAGTAAATTCCCATTCGTTTTTCAGGATGGTCAAACACGTATGCCGGACTTAAACCAGCAGGCAGTACACGGGCTGGTGCCGTAAAAAACAGAAAATCCCCTTGAAATGTTTCCAAAAGAATTTTAATATAGTAAATAGCATACAACTGTTTTTGGAAAGGACTGTTAGACGGAAATGAAAAAAGGACTGATAATGGAAGGCGGAGCCATGCGGGGGATGTTTACCGCAGGGGTTGTGGATGTCATGATGGAGCATCATGTTACATTTGACGGCGCGGCAGGAGTATCTGCCGGAGCAGTGTTTGGCTGTAATTACAAGTCCGGACAGCCCGGGCGTGTAATCCGCTTTAATACCGCATACTGTAATAAACAAACCTATGCGGGCTTTCGTTCCCTGGTGACGACCGGGGATATATATGGGGAGCAGTTGTGCTATCATGATATACCGGACAGGCTGGATCCGTTTGATTATGAAGCATACCGGAAAAATCCGATGGAGTTTTATGTGGTGGCGACGGATATTAATACGGGAGAACCGGTATATAAAAAATTAGACGCCTGTGATAAAAATGGCATGATGTGGCTGAAAGCATCTGCAGCAATGCCCCTGGTTTCAAAGATTGTCCGTGTGGACGGATATGAGATGTTAGACGGGGGAGTCGGGGATTCTGTCCCGGTCAGATATATGGAAAATCTGGGGTATGACAGAAATGTGGTAATCCTGACACGCCCGCTGGGATATATTAAGAAGAAAAACCAGCTTATGCCGTTTGCGAAAATTATACTCCGCAAATATCCCAAAATGATTGAAGCAATGAATAACCGTCATATCCGATATAATGAAAATATAAAATATATCCTGAAGCAGGAAACGGCAGGCAGTCTGTTTGTAATCCGTCCGCCGAAAGCCATTGCAACGGATTCCGTGGAGCGGAGCCGGCAGAAGCTTCTGGATGCATACCAGATGGGGCGGGAGACAATGAATGAACAGCTTGCTTCCCTGCTGGAATTTATGGATAATTAAATTTAAAATTAATTAAAGAAAACGGTAAATAATGATGGCGATTACGATTCCTATGATTCCGGCGATGGTGATTTTGATGGAGAGACCGAACGTCAGTACCAGAATTCCGAGGTTGAGTACGACCGGCTCGTCCAGACCAAAGGACTGTCCGTAATTAAGCCAGCTTAATGCGGATATTCTGGATGCAAGCTTTCCAATGAAACCGCCCAGAACGACACCTGCAAGAATCATAATTAAAAGCGCCCAGTTGTTTTTTCCAATACTGCCCCTTGCCATACTGTTTCTCCTTTTCGTGCATTAGTTTTGTCAGGCCGGACTGCCTGAATATGTGTTGCAGTATATCACAGTAACCGGGAAATTTCAAGGTGACTATTTAAGGTAACTATTCAGCCTTCAGCCGAATAGTTACTGAATCCGGCTATTTAAAGTTTGCCTGCGGCAAAGAG
>CAYNOE010000159.1:0-7170 GCA_964398745.1 uncultured Lachnobacterium sp. | reverse complement strand
ATAATATACAATTACTTTTTTTACATTGCTCTCTAATTCTGGTATTGCCTGATGGATAATGCGATTCATTTGAACTATATCCAGTAGTTTTGAGACACTATCCTCCAAATCTGGAATATACACAGGTATTGTACCAATTTTGCTATCAGAGATTGATCCTGCCCAAAAGGAATTTAATGCATCATCCTGTTTTAACCCTTGAATCAATGATTTTATCTTATCCATCGTCTGCACAGGATTCCGGTAAAGCTGCACTCCGTCTTTAATCTCAAGCACATCAAATTGCGCCCCATTCGCAACAAGGCGATCACGGGTAGTTTGAATCGAATTGATGCCTATATCACAATGAATAAACTTTCTGCCAAGTTTATGTGCAACCGCTGAGGTCACACCACTGCCACCAAAAAAGTCAGCGACAATCATACCCTCAATAGAAGTCGCTTCTATGATCCGTTTTAAAAGAGTTTCTGGTTTTTGTGTTGCGTAATTCCGTAGTTCATTGCCCGTTTTAGATGGCAAAATATCATCCCATATACTTTGTACACGCCTGCCTTGAGCTGTATAATCATCTTCATATTCTTTTAAGTATGGCATACCAGTTGAACTATAATATATCTTATTTTGCTTTTCTAACATGTCAATGTTCTCTTGAGAATAGCTCCAATGTCTCCCTATAGGTGGCTGCAGTTCTTTTCCTCTAAATACTCTGGATGGTCCTGTTCCCGGCGCAGTTATCGGTCCTGGATAAAATTTTCTTCCACTATTTTCTTCTATATTCTTAAATCTTGTTGACTTATGCTCATCAGTCAGATCTACATACATTTCATGAAAAACATACTCCTGCCCTTTTGCATACCAAAAGATGGAATCATGTACCACCCCATATTTTCCTGCATCATTATGAGCTCCTGTCCTTCTCCAAATAATTTCATTCCTGAAATTTTCTTCCCCAAAAATCTCATCCATCAATATTTTCACATAGTGCCCTATATGATAATCCAAATGCACATAAATAGATGCCGTTTCAATCATCACACTCTTAATCGCCATAAGATTTTCATACATCCAGTTAAGATATTTTTCCTTATCCCAAATATCCCCGTACATCTTTTCTTCAAATGCTTTCAGTTCATCAATATCAAGTTCTTCCTCTGCCTTCGCAATTGCTTCCGCAATTTTCGGATTACGGCGGACATAAACTTTTTTGGCATAATCAGCCCCGCTCGCAAACGGAGGATCAATATATACAAGATCAACCTGTATGCCCTGCTCCTTTAAATAAGCACATGCAGATACACATTCACCCCGAATGACCATATTACCACTATCGTTTTTTCCAACAGTTTCTTTCTTTTCCATCTCATAAAGCGGCATTCCACGCTGTAAAACCATAGATACATCATCTGCGCCGCGGTATTTCAGTATTCTGTTAAAATTACCCAGAACTGCCTGTCCTTCAATCGGTTCCGGCACAAAGGGAACATACTTAATTGGCATTTTTATTTTCCTCCTTAAAAAAATCCACTATTTTTTTACGTGTAATCAATATTCTTTCATTCTCTGACAACGCATCCTCAAGATACAGATAATCAAAACGCTCATAGCCAAATGCCTTATTATTCTGTTTTGCAAACTCGGTTTCCATAAAGATACGCTTATCTTCAAAGTTCTCTTTATAAATTGCACCTTTTGTTTCAACTATAACAGCCTTATAAATTTGTCCATTCTGACGCTGTATAATTAGAAAATCAGGCGTATAAATCCCTACATATACCCATTTGCTGTTTACTTTCTTATAGCACTTAATCTTGAACTCTGTCATGGCGTTATCCCCATTGTAATAAACCTCAAGATTAAAACTCTCTATTTCCGGTAACGTCAGTACTTCCGTTAAAAATGTTCGCTCAAATCCGCTGCCGATATGGTAAGGCAGATAATGAAAAGAACGATTTCTTTGTGGGTGAGAACTTATCTGTTTACGCAATGAATCTGCCATTGCCTGATTCGCAGGATTCCCCATACTCTCCAGAACTTTAATCGTATAAATAATCTTCGGATCAACTTTTCGTTTTCCTTTATCATCCAAAATAATTTTTTCAACTACTTCCTGCTCGGGATAATAGTCTTTTACATGCTCTGTATATATTTCCTTTGTAAAGTTTTTAATGTTCAGTAATCCTGACTGCTGCGGTATTACTTCTTCATAAGAAGTAAAATCCCTCTTTTCTGTAAAGGCTTTACGAATGTTGGTATTTACAATCGAAATATCGTACTTGGAACTATAATATCGGACATTTTCTTTTTGATACGTTATTGTCAGATAAACTTCCTTCAATAGTCCTTTATACTGAAGAAGTTCTTCTATGCGCAATGTACCAAAACTTTCCTTCGCTATCTCATAAAGCCATGAGACAAATGTTGCCTGTTTTTTGCCCCGTTCCACATCATCAAATTCCCTGCCCGATATCTTCATGGAAAAGTCCGTAACTTTTGTTATATCCAAATCTTTTTTCGCATATTCTGCCGATAACGGTATTTGCGTTTCAGGCATCGCTTCACAGGCAACAATCGTATCATACTTTACGCAAAGTTGGTAAAAATCAATTTTTGGAAGTTTCAAATACTTTGTGCGGTCATATCTTTGCAATGTAATACCATTGCCGCTCCCTTTGATGAATTCCTGCAAAGAAATATGATGCCGTTGTTGTAATTGGGATTCTAACTTTTCTGCATTATCCTGATTTAAATAGATAATCGCTGTTTCTGCCTTGTCCTTTACCACTTGACGCAGACACCTGCAGGATGTCTGTAAAACCATATTCTTCGGGCAGTCGCCCTCCTGAGAAAGAATAATGCCTGTCAAACTCCGGCAGTCCCAACCCTCTTTTCCAATCTGGACCAAAAGAACGATTCGTACTTTTGACAAAGACGTGTCAAGCGTATCAAACTGCATCTGACTGTCGGCGGCTTGCGGATACTGTTTATTTCCCTTATGAAATTTTAAAATCGCATCACTGTATATTCCATATTCTGCTGCGATACGGGAAACAAGAGGATATACTGCTTCTTCCAGTTTTTCAATACTTCCGCAATATATGCCAAGTTTCGCCGTGAGGCTGCCGGCATACACCGTATCCTTATAATGATCCAGAAACTCCCTCACGCCTCTTTCAATAATCCTGCCACTGTCAGCGATTTCCGAAATTTTCACGATAGGACGTTTCAAAAAATTCCCAACACCTTTTACCAAAGGATAATAATACACAATATTCGTAATTTCAGCAGTAGCAACAGACAGCTTTTCTGAAACAGATATCTTTTCCGCTTTTTCCAGATAAGGTGTACCAGAAAAACCGACCACTGAATTTATCGTATTATTTTCTGCCCATTTATTTACCACAGCCCTAAGCTTGATTTCATCTTTAACCGCATGATGAACTTCGTCAATAAAAATCGACAGCGAAGGGAGCTTTCCAATCAAATTCCGAAGCTCGTTTGCCTGTCTGTCCTTATCATCCTCACTCTCATCAAATAATGAAATCTGTCCTCTTTTTTCCTGAATACGGTCAAGAATCACTTTCTCTGCATTTGTAACAGCCACAAACCCCAATAACTCCGACAGCGGCTGATGGCTTGCAATTTTCTGTACATTAGGATTTTTCGTCTTATTTGATTTTTTATAAGTTTTACACTGGTCAAGCACTTCAAATGACACCATTCTTTTGATTTCTGATGCTGCTGGTTCCGGTAGCACCCATGACGGATCGAACTTTTGTATTGTCCTCAAACTTGGAACCACAGAAGATTTTAAACCTGATGGGGCAAATATAATAAAATTATGGGCAAATGCCGGATTCAGAGGTTCGTTCCGCGCAAAATACAGGTCCAGGTAAATGAATGCCGCCATTAAATACGTCTTTCCTGCTCCCATCGGTAAGCTAAAAAGGTAATCCGTATAAGAAACGCCATAAAATGCATCCCTGAAAAATTTCCTGTAATCAATATCTTCCGGCGGCTTTTTTATAAACTCCTCTAATTTTTTGGAAACCTGTTCCCCCTGATTGTTTTTTAGACAGGAATATTCAAATAGTGCCGCGGCGGCTGTATTTTGCTCCAAATATCTGCGGACGGTATTCGATATTTCCGCACTGTCTAAATCCAGTGTATTAAATTTACCCTCGCTGAATAAATCTGCAAGCGGTCTGCTCTCACCAGAAATCTTTAAAAACAAGTATGTTTTAATTGCGTTTATTTGTGCATCGCGCAGCATACCCTTTGATTCTATGTAATCAATTATTGATGTTACCGTACATTCAGGAGAGGCATACCATCTGTCTCGCGCATTTTCAATCATTTTGTAGAACATTATATTTCCTTTCCGCATTACTGTTCATCACAGTTTTTATTCAAATGCTATAGTCTGTTATCATACGATATTTTTATTTCAGAATACTTGTAAAATGATGTATATTATGATTTGAGGGTCAAAACCACCTCATAAAAAACGGTTTGTACCTTGAAAATTTCACATAAACGATATTGAGGAAAATCGGGGGGGATCTATTCTGTATTTCGTGTGACAGATACCTGTTCTACACCTGTTTTTTCAGGCTGTTTCCGGATTTGAGGCGCACTTTTCCAGGCTGTCTAAATACTTTAGCAGCTTGCGGAAATTCAATGCTCCGATTTTAAATCCAAAGAGATGCTTCATCCGGATTTTTCCTCTGACAGGCATGGTATCAATGTCATATTTTCGGCGGAGGGTGGATGGTATGGTTTCTACTCCGTTTCTTACCTTTGACAGAAATTTAAACTGCCACGTTTCCGTGAATCGTTTGCTCTTTGCCCTTTCATGTGATGCCTTTGAAATATAAACAGCACCGGTCTTATTGGAAATCTTTGGGGCACACTGGTCTTTGTATGGACAGTTATCACATTTGTTTTTATGGAAGGATGCCCTTACTTTTCCTGTACTTTTTACAAGAGATGAACTTTTGGGCTGATATCCGGCAGGGCACCGCACAATCCGGGTTCCGTCTTCTGAAAACCGGAAGTCGGCATAAATATCCTTTGCATCCCTTCCAGGAAGATCAGTCGTGACAAGTTCAATGTTCCTGCTCTCTGCAATCTGGCGGTTGGATTCTCCGCTGTAAGCTCCGTCTGTGACCAGAGTCTTATGTTCCACTGACGGCTCAACAGTTTCGAGATGCTCTTTCAGAAAGTCACTGTCGCTATGTGTATTTGTATCAAACTGGTAATCCGTTATGACTGAGTTATCCCCGCCGACTGATTCCGTCACATTCGCAGCATAGCCCCGGTGTTGCTTTCCTGCTTTTTCCCGGTAGGCTGCCTCCGGATCAGATGGATTCTGCAGCATGGACGAATTCATGTCACCATCTTCTTTGGTTTTCAGGCGTAATGTATTGTTTTCCCTGACTGCCTGCTCAGAAAAGGCACGGACAAGAAGCTGGTACTCGGTTACTTCATCATAACCCCCGTTGCATTTTTGAAGCAGGCTGTCAGCATCTGACAGAATCGTCTGAAGGCGCTGGTCATAATCTTCCTTCCGCTGTCGGTAAATCACTTTGTTATAATCGGCCGGATCATGGTAATGTTCCAGCCCCTTCAGCTTATCGTCATCATTTTGTTTGTGAAGATAAACGACAAAGTCCGAAAGGCAGGTATATAACAGTTCCATGCGTGTCAGACGTTTGATGTTGGATGCAACCATAAGAGAATCCATCCGCTGAATCTGTCCGCTGAATCTGTCCGCTGAATCTGTCCGCTGATTTTCATGAGCTTTGCCATTTCCCCGGAAAGTCCGGTGATGGTTTCATGGACCAGATCGATTCCGCTGGTCAGCTCATAGGTGTAACAGCGTTTCCGGAATCGGCCCAGTGTTTTATCGGAAAGAGGCTGCTCTTCAAAACTTGTTGTATGAAGTGCGTACTGAAAGCGGATATCAAAGGCAAGGGATTCGACCATCTCTTCATCTGTCATGTTAAAGAGTTCTTTGATAATAAGGGCTCCAACACACACATTGACAGGTGTGTTTGGACGGGATGCCTTATTACTGTACAGACAGGCAAAACGCGACTCATCAATGAGCGGAAATATTTTCTCGGAAAATGGTTTCGCCCATGATTTTTCGAGCATTCGTTTTTCACGGTCTGTAAGACCGAATACAGCATCGCTCAGAGTAATCTGCTGATTATCATTTGATTTAAAAGACATAAGTGGTTTCCTCCCTTTTTCTCTGCTTCTATAATATCACTTATGGAGGATTAAGTCTCTATTTATGTGAAATTTTCAAGGTACAAATTTATGGTTATAAGCTATCCGAAATGGATACCTTTTGACCCTCAAATCATATTATGTAAATCCATAATTATCGTTCCATTTTTATTTCTTATCCATTAAACAGTTATTAACATTCGGCAGCATTCCATCTGTATCCATTACCAATCTCTAAATGACCACTCATTGGTATGTATATCAATCAAATGATAAAATGTCTTTTTCTTGCCTGTTCTTCATTAAGAATAATAAACTCCGGTATTTTCCAAATTTGCATTTCTCTTCTCAATTCCTTTCGCAATTTATCACGAAACGGATCTAACCAGGCTGTCTCGGCATTTTTTACAACCAAAACCAAACGTATATCAACATCCTTCACATTTTTCATCTGTTCTGATACTCCCTCCTGTGAATATCTTTGCATCAAAATGTTGGCATATAGATCAAGAGAATGCCGCATTTTTTCTACTATCTCCTGTATATATTCACGATACTTGGTCTTTTTCTCATTAGAAGAGTTTACTGTTATCTGATTCGGACAACTTTTCTTTGCTTCTACAAAACACAATCTATTTCCTCTTAGTATTACAAACTCACAACTTCTGACACCATTTTGTTTGAGTTTTTGCTTGTATTGTTCACTGTCTTCAATACAGAAAACTTGATTTTCACTATATTCCCCAAATTGCATATCGGATTCTGATATGATTACTCCCATTAAAGTACCACCTCAATTTCCTGCTCATACAACTGAATCGAAGTATCTATAATGGAATTTTCTGGCATTCCATCATGTAAATCACAAATTTGTACATCCTTTCCCTTATTTAACGAAATACAACTTACAGTATGTTCTTTCTTTAATGCAATTAG